>NZ_JBQHTS010000020.1:0-39590 GCF_052065595.1 Collinsella sp. HCP28S3_E12 | reverse complement strand
CGTAAAGAAAACGCGGAGCGTTTTTAGCGAGCGGGCGAGCGCGCCGGCAGGCGGGCGAAGCCGGTGCGGATCCGCGAAGCGGATGCGCGGAATCCTATACGCCGCACCAATCGAACTTGAAGCCTCCGGCAACGGGGGCTTTTCTTTTACGCCGCCATTCGACCCCAGACACTCGACTGGAATCGTGCGCCTCCGCCCGCGGGAGACTATTTCTTATCGACTCGTGTAAGATTCCGAGTAGATGTCGCGGTCCGTCCGTGACCACTCCTTCGCTATACGACCGATCAGGGTGATATTTCGTGGCAGAGCGTCCGACATACAAGCTCAGGTTTCTCGACCCCAAAAAGCGTTTTCCATCGATGCCAGAGCAACCCGCGGGGCGCTCGTATGGTGTTGTCTGGAAAGTTTTTGGCGAGGATCCTAAAGAGTCTTGCTACGTCGTCGAATTCGTAGGCAAAAGCCACATATCGCTTTTGGGCTACGTGAGCGTGTCAGGTGAGGTCTATAAGGTTGACGGCCCTGTTCAGAAAGTGCCATTGCCCAAGAACCCCGATATGAAATTGGTCCTTGACGAGTCCGATTCCAGTGTTGGCGAGATTTTGGTGCGGGGAGCCAACGGTGCAATGCGCGCTTGTGCGCGAACGGCCGGCTCTCCCGAAGGGCCCATGCGTGAGCAGTCCGACCACGAGACATGGAATTCGAGCCGTGCTCTCCCTTATGGCGAGTTTATGGCCTCGATGTTCTTGCGCTACGTGATATTTGCCGACCCCAACAACGCTCTTGCGAACACGGTACCTGCCGACGAGCTTGATGAGGGTATAAAAAACACCGCCAACAAGATCAAACTCGTAAAGTTGCCCGAGCCGGTCGAGGTGTTTTTGGGCTTTAACACGGCACCGCTCCCCGATGCTATCGAGACGCTGCTCTACCGCGTTGACCATGCCGATAATCCGAGCGGTATCGAGCGTTATGCCGCCGCCCTTATGAGCGAGGTCGATTTGCCCCGACTGCGCACCATCGCTGCCAAGTCCGAGATGGGCCTAGCGCGTATCGACCGCTCAAAGCTGTTCTATCTCAATTTTGATCGTAGCCTGCTGGACCAAGACGAGATTGACATGCTGCTTGCTATCGAGTGTCGTCTTAACCGCCTCTCCGGCATCCTTGAGCGTATTGGGGCAGGGTTGGGCCCCGTTGCCTCGTCGCCAAGCTTTGAGGGCTGCTCGCTCTTTGACCTATGGCATATCAGCAAGACGACAAACGACGTTCCTCGCCTGCTCGAAACGCTGTCGAATGACAACCCGTGGGCCAAACCGGGTACGGTAGCTTGCCAGCCAGGCGGCGAGTGGGACGTTCGCACCCGCTTTGCACGTATCGTAGAAGCACTCAACGTGGTCACGCGGCTCGACTACACCTATCGGGCGAACGTCGCCGAGGGCATCATGCTGGTTCGATTTGGCCGAACGGTTGTCGATGCTATGCCGCAGCGCGAATACGATGCTCAAGATGATGCCTGGCGCGAGGTGGATGAGCCTAAGCGCGCAGCATGGGCCACCGAGCACGATGCGCGCGTGGCGCTCACGCTAGCAGCGGCTTGTTTTGCTGCCGGTGCCAGCATTACGCGCTGCTACGTTCAGATTGCGGCTCCCGATGGCGAGCGGGGCGAGCGCATCATTGCAACATATTCCTTTGGGCGTGCGGCTTATCTGGCCAATTGCGTTCCCGCCGCTAAGAATTTTGAAAGTATGGATATGGATGATATGCCGTGCAAGCGCATGCTTGAGGCATATGAGTCGGACGCGCCGGATGCGATTGAGCCCGCTGAGGTTCATGCTCGCCCGCGTGACGACCACCGTTCGCTGCCGCCGGCGTTGCGCGACCTGCTGCTTGCCGATACGGCTGATGAGCTTGAGGTTATGGAGGAGGGCGATGACCCGTATGTGGCGCGCGTCGCTGAGTTGCGCGAGCGGGCAAAAGTCGACCGCGCGGGTGCGTTTGAGGGCTTTTCCCGTCTTGTTGAGGAGCTGGAGGCCAAGTGCGCCGTTGCCGAGCTTTTGGCGACAGGACCGGTCCAGACGCTGTTTTGCGACAACCAACTGGTGCGTATGGTGCTGCCGGTAATGGAGGAAGACCGCTCCGTTCGTATTTTGCGCGCTCCCGATGCGCTGTACTTTGCCCAGCATGAGATTTGCAGCTTTTACGCCGATCAGGAGGATTTTGAGCGGGCATTGCCCGAGGTGCGTCATCTTTACGATCTGGCGCGCTCATCCATGCAATCACACTTTGCACTCATCAACGTGCTGGCGCGTCTGGAGCGCTATGACGAGGTCATTGAGGTGGCGCGCCACGGCCTGCGCATTGCCAGTGACCGTTCCGCAATCGGCTACCTGTTCTATCGCCTAGCGTTTGCCTACTGGAACTGCGATCAGCTCCAGCTGGCGTTGGCGTGCTACCGCTTGGTACCGCGCGGCGAGGAGTCGGGTAGCAACGCACTGGAGGAAATGCAGGGCCTTATGAACGAGATGGGTGTCAATGAGCCACCGACGTTCGAGGAAGCGGTTGAGACCATCAGTAAGGCCGGGCTCGAACTGCCGCCGGTGCCCGCCGTGTCCAACCAGCTGGCAGACGCTGCTGTGCAGCTGGTCGATAACGGTTTCTTTTTCCTGGCACGCGTCTGCATCTTCCAAATGTGGCGCACGATGGGAAACGATGAGCTCGGATCCCTCAGCCGGTCGTTGGGATAGGGGTTTGATTTATGGGGGAGGAAAGCCTGCCGGCCAATTATCAAAATTTCCCCTTGCCCGGATTCGAGTGTTTGGTTACTATGGAACGGCTGTTACGGAGAGCTGACCGAGAGGCCGAAGGTGCTCGCCTGCTAAGCGAGTATGCCCCAAAAGGGCATCTGGGGTTCGAATCCCCAGCTCTCCGCCAGTATGACTTGAAAGAAGGGTCCCATTTGGGGCCCTTTTTTGATTAGAAGAATGTTAACTGGGGATTCGAACCCTCAAAAAATGAGGCGCCCCGTTGGACGCCTCATTTGGTTCGATGTGATATCGCTTTGGCCCTACACCTCAGGAGCCTTGGCTACGGTCTCGCTCTCGGCTGTGAGCGGGCGGTTGTCGATGCGGCGGCCCAGGCGGTCGAGCTTCACGAGCAGCCACTCGATGGGATTGGGCCCCGTTCCTTCCTCGTCGGCAACCAGGTCCATGACGGCAATCTTGGTGCCGTCCTGCTTAAGCGTAACGCTGCCCACCTTATCGCCAACATGCACCGTGCCCGAAAGGTCATCGTAGCTAACCTTTTCGGTCACTTCGCCGGCGAGTGAGAACACCGTTGCCTGCGCGGTGGGGTCGGCAAGCGTGGCGTCGATCGTTTTGTCTGTCCAGTCGGTTTGACTGACACGTGCCATCAGCGGATTTCCGTTGGCGGTCTTCTTTTGCGTATTGGCGATTTCGACCGTTACCTTGTGGTCGTAATACCAACTAGCAAGTGTGGCCGTATCGGCAAAACGCTGGTCGGTGGTGCTGGAGTTCAAGACAACGGTATAGATCTCGTCGCCATCGCGATTGTAGGCGCTTGCAAAGCAGTATCCGGCATCGTCGGTGGTGCCGGTCTTACCGCCGATATTGCCGTCTTGGTCCAATAAAACATTGTGCGTTTCCATGGAATGCGAATGATCGGAGCCGTCGGCGCCCGTCACTTCGATCCAGGGATCTTTGCTCGCCATGACTTCGCGAATCGTGTCGTCCTTCATGGCCTCTTGCATCATCAATGCCACATCGTGTGCGGTTGAATGCATATCGCCGGCCCATTCGTCAAAATCCAGCCCGTGCGGGTTCTCGAAGAGCGTTCCCGTGCAGCCGAGCTTCTTGGCCTGCTCGTTCATGGCTTTTACAAACGTAGCGACGGCATCTTTGGTCTTGGGGTCAAGTTTTTTGCCCACGTGTTCGGCAAGCGCGATGGCGGCGTCGTTGCCCGAGGGGATCATCAGGCCGCGCAGCGCTTGCTCGACGGTGAGCTCGTCGCCTTCGAGGAGTCCCGCGGTCGAGTTGCCTACGGTTGCCGCCGCGTTGCTCACGGTGATTTTCTCGTCCATTTTGCAGTTCTCGACCGCGAGGATTGCAGTCATGACCTTGGTGATCGAGGCGATTTTGACTTGCTCGTCGGCGCTACGGGCATAGTAGACGGAGCCGTTTTTACCCATGACAAACGCATTGGAGGCATCGATATCGGGCAGGTCTTCGGCTGCAATGCCGCGTGCATCGGCGGCTTTGCCGCAGATGTTATCGGTCGTGAGCACTTGGGCGCCGGCGACGGACGGAATACCGGCGACAAGGGCGACGGCGCAGGCAAGGCCAACGGTCAGCTGCGCGGAACGCTTTACAAGAGGGGTAAGATGCTTCACTGATTTCGCTTTCGACGGGATGGTCTCCTTTGGCTCTAGAGTATATCGTTTACCGGCTGTGCCGCTTGGGGTTTGGCGCGTGCGGTTTATCTTCGTGTCTGAGCGGACGCTTGGGTGTGCACGGTCGATATGATTGCCCGTCGCGTATCGAGGAGGTCCTTACAAATACTTGACAATACCCTCACGCATATATGAGCTGCGATTTTTACTATCGATACTGCTGATTTGATATCGATGTGGAGGTATGCGGTATGACGGCTGCTGCGGCTGTGGGGCCCACGGAGCTCGAGGAGCTAATGGAAGCGCAGGCCGAGGCCGCGCATGAGCGCGAAGTTGGGGATGCGACTCGCCCCACGGCAGAGGACCTTGCCGCCTCGCCGACGCGCATCGATGTCGAGGGCCTCGACCTGTTCTATGGAGATCACCACGCGCTTAAGGATGTGTCCATCAAGATCCGCGACAAGCAGATTACCTCGTTTATCGGTCCTTCGGGCTGCGGCAAGTCGACGTTGCTGCGTTGCTTTAACCGCATGAACGACGGCATCAAGGACTGCCGCATCGAGGGCAAGATTGCGCTCGATGGTCAAGATATCCTGGGCGATTACGACATCTGCCGCCTTCGTCAGCGCGTGGGCATGGTGTTCCAGCGCCCCAACCCGTTTCCCATGAGCATCTACGACAACGTCGCCTATGGCCCCCGCGGTATGGGTGTGCGCGATCGCGCTGTGCTGGATGAGCTGGTCGAGGATTCCCTGCGCCGCGCTGCCCTGTGGGACGAAGTCAAGGACAAACTCAAGGAGTCTGGTCTGAGGCTTTCGGGCGGACAGCAGCAACGTTTGTGCATCGCCCGTGCGCTTGCCGTGCAGCCCGATATTCTGCTGATGGACGAGCCGACCTCGGCGCTCGATCCCGTGTCGACGCTCGTGGTGGAGCAGCTGGCCTGCGAGCTCAAAGAGACCTGCACGCTCGTGGTCGTTACACACAATATGCAGCAGGCGGCGCGCATATCCGATTCCGTCGCGTTTTTCTTGCTAGGTGAGTTGGTGGAGCACGCGCCCACCGCTCAGCTTTTCAAAAATCCTACCGACCCGCGTACGGCGGATTATTTGACGGGCCGTTTTGGCTGATACCATCTAGTAAAGGTACCTTTAGGATTAAGATGCGGTCATGCCGGCCGCAAAGGGGTTCAACATGATCTATTACGTCGAGGACGATGACAACATCAGGGATTTGACGGTCTATGCGCTGCGCAAGCAGGGGATCGAGGCCGAAGGCTTTTCGTGCGACGGTGAGTTTAAGGCTGCCGTGGCGCGACGGGTGCCCGATGCTGTGCTGCTCGATATCATGCTGCCCGATACCGATGGCTTGGCGATTATGCGTCGCCTGCGTGCCGATCGCCTGACGGAGACGGTGCCCATCATGATGCTTACCGCCAAGGATACCGAGCTCGACAAGGTGATGGCGCTCGATGGCGGTGCCGACGATTATCTGACTAAGCCGTTTTCGCTCATGGAGCTTGCGAGCCGCTGCCGCGCACTGCTGCGTCGCGGCGGCATGGTCAAGCAGGCGAGCGATGTGCTCAGCGTGGGCGATATCGTGCTTTCGCCCAGCCATCGCGAGGTGACCGTTGCCGGCGAGCCGCTTAAGCTCACCCTGCGCGAGTTCGACCTGCTCGAGTACCTCATGCGCAAGCCCGGCGTGGTCTTTACCCGCGAGTCGTTGCTGCAGAGCGTGTGGGGCTGGGACTTCGACGGCGGTTCGCGCACCGTTGACGTGCACGTTCAGACGCTTCGCCAAAAACTGGGCGAGCATGCCAGCGCCATCGAGACCGTGCGCGGCGTGGGCTACCGCTTGGCCGAGCCTTCTGCCGGTGACGGTGCCGAAGGTGACGACACCGCGGCCACCGCATCGGAGGAGTAGCCCGTGGTCTTCGCCCCCCAGGGAAAACATACGCTGTCGCACCGCGTTTTTGTGACGATCTTTGTTTGCGCCATGGCGGTTATCGTGGCGTTTACGGTGCTGGGTGCGTTCTTTGTGCAAAACACCTTGGCGGATGCCACGAGTGCCAATCTGGCGCAGGAAACCGAGCTCATTGCTGCCGCCCTCGACGAACAGCAGGAGCCCATCCCGTTCTTGCGTAGCCTCGATCGCGAGGACTTGCGCATTACGCTGATTAACAAGGATGGATCGGTTGCCTACGACAACGAGGCGTCGCCTTCCTCACTGCCCAACCATGGCGATCGCCCCGAGGTCATCGAGGCCTTTGAGAGTGGTTTGGGTTCCGCGGAGCGCGCAAGCTCTACGCTCGACGAGATTATGCTGTATCGCGCCGTCGCCCTTGATAACGGCCAGGTTGTCCGCTTGGCGCAAGCCCAGCCTGGCGTTGCGGCGATTTTGCTGTCGATGGTGGCGCCGATGCTGCTTATCGCAGCAGCGGGTGCAATACTCTCGTTTTTTATGGCGCGCCGCGAGTCCCGTGCAATCATCGCGCCGTTGCAAGAGGTAGATTTGGACCACCCACGCCGTAGCTATGAGCACGCCTATGCCGAGATGGTCCCCATGCTTGAGCGTATCGAGTCGCAGCGCCAGGAACTCAAGCGCCAAATGGCGGTGCTAGCGGACAACGACCGAATGCGCCGCGAGTTCACGGCCAATATCACCCATGAGCTCAAGACCCCGCTTACCGCGATTTCGGGCTATGCCGAGCTTATTGCAAACGGCATGGTTGAGGGCGAGGACGACTTGCGCAACTTTGGTGGCCGCATCTATCGCGAGGCGGGCCGCCTGGCAGCGCTCGTCAACGACATTCTTACGCTTTCCAACTTGGACGAGGCGGAGCGAGCATCCGAGGGCGAGGCGGTGCCCATTGGGTCCACAGAACCCATCGAGCTCTCTCGCGCCATTTTGACGGTGGAACAGCGTCTTGAGCAAGTTGCCCGGCAGTCGAATGTGACCATTGGGCACGAGACGAAGCCCATGGTGATCGAAGGCGTGCCGCGCCTGATTGACGAGCTGATCTACAACCTTGCAAGCAACGCCATTCGCTACAACCGACCTGGCGGTACGGTCACGCTGCGCTGCGGGACCAATGACGAGGGTCATCCGTACCTGTCTGTTGCCGATACGGGTATCGGTATTGCGCCCGAGGAGCAGGGTAAAGTGTTCGAGCGTTTTTATCGCGTGGACAAGAGTCGTTCTAAGGCGCGTGGCGGAACCGGCCTGGGTTTGGCGATCGTCAAACACGCCGCTCTGTACCATCACGCCGCGATTGACCTGTCGAGTGAGCCGGGCGTGGGAACCACCATTACGGTAACGTTTCCCGTGCAACAAGAGGGACCGTTCGCGTAGCGGCATAGCAAAAACCGAGGATTAGACGGTACGCCCGCGCCTCCGCTACCGCGTGAATTGTTGCGCAACTTACACGCGGACGCTGTATCTTATGTATAGAGCTTGGGCATGGTAGAAATATGCGATATTATACGAGCAGTTTTGTCAATACGAACTCGGGAACTGAAAGGCAAGCTGCATGACCCTTCTCGAATTGTTCCAGCTGCTCAAAAAGCACCTCAAGCTGGTCATCACCCTTCCGGTGGTCTGCGCGATCGCCATGGGCATCGTGTCCTTCGTTGCGATGGACAACACCTATACCGCGACGACGAGCATGTACATTCTCGCCAAGACCGACGATAGCGGTCAGATGAGCTACAACGATCTCTCGGCGAGCCAGATGCTTTCCAACGATATCGCCACGCTGCTGGATAGCGATAGCGTTAAGAGCGGCGCCGCCAAGGAACTGGGCCTCACCGATCTGGATGACTACAAGGTGTCTGTTTCCTCCGAGACCACCACGCGTGTCATTACGCTTTCGGTTACCGGCACCGATGCCAAGGAGACGGCTGAGGTCGCAAAGGCCATAGCTAGCTCGGTGAGTACGGTCGCTCAGAACGTCGGCGCTGCCCAGAGCATCAACGTTATCGACGAGGCTAAGACCCCCGAAGCCCCCAGCGGTCCCAAGCGTATGCTGTACGTTGCTGTCGCGTTCCTCGCGGGCATCTTTATCGCAGTTGCCTATGTCGTTTTGGCAGACATGCTCAATACCCGCATCCGCGGTGCAGAAGAGGCAGAAGAGCTCCTGGGCATTCCCGTTGTTGGCCGAATTCCGGCTATGAAAGGTGGTAAATAGGCATGGCTAAGGCAAAGAACACCGATAAGCTCGTTGTACAGAATGCCGCCAAGACCCTTCTGGCCAACATCCGCTTTGCGAGCGTGGATGATCCCATTCGCACCATTACCGTCACGTCCTCGATTCCCAACGAGGGTAAGTCTACGGTTTCCATCAACCTTGCCCAGGCTATCGCCACCAGCGGCAAGAGCGTCCTGCTGGTCGAGGCTGATATGCGTCGCAGGTCCCTTGCCGATATGCTCGGCGTCCGCTCCCGCGGCGGACTCTACGCAGTCCTTTCCGAGCAGGTTTCTATTGACCAGGCGATTGTCGAGACGGGTCAGAAGAACTTCTACTTCCTCGATGCCGAGCCGCATATTCCCAATCCTGCCGACATCATCGTCTCTCACCGCTTTGCCAAGCTGGTAAAGGCACTGTCCGCCAAGTTCCAGTACGTCATCTTTGATGCTCCCCCGGTCGGCACCTTCATCGATGCTGCCGAGATCGCCAGCCTGACTGACGGCACGCTGTTTGTGGTGCGCGAAGACTTCACCAAGCGCGAGGAGGCGCTCAACGCCATCGCTCAGCTTAAGAAGTCCGAGAAGGTCAAGCTCATCGGTACCGTTATGAATTACTGCGAGACCGAGACCAGCGAGTATTACTATTCTTACTACACCAAGGAAGGTAAGAAGGTAAAGAACGGTTCCGCTGCTCAGGGTGCTTCTAAAATGGGCATCTTTACCAACCGGGCAAACGTTTAGTTGATTAAGGCCGACCTATGCGCGACATTCATTGTCATATCTTGCCGGGTGTAGACGACGGCGCTGCCGATCTTGATGAGAGCTTGGCGATGCTTGCAGCTGCCAAGCAGGCTGGCGTAACCAGAATTGTCTGCACCCCGCATTGCCGAGATCCCTATTTTGACTACGACAAGATGTGGGATGCCTTTGAGCTATTGCGGGATAACGCAGATGGTTTTCCGCTTCAGATGGGCTTTGAGGTCAACCACCGAAAGCTCGTCGAGCTGGGCATCGACGCTGCGGAGTACCTGCATTTCGATGGAACCAACGAGTTCCTGCTCGAGCTTTCGACGCATGCTGATTCCTATGCGTTTAGAGAGTACGAGAGTACGATTTACGATTTGCAATGCCGCGGCTACCAGGTGATCATCGCCCATCCCGAGCGATATCGCGCTGTTCAAAAGGATGTGAGTGTGGCCGAGCGTCTGGTCGACATGGGCTGTAAGCTGCAGGCTTCTGCCGACTTTATTGCGGGTGGGCGCTTTGGTCGCGAGAAAAAGCCGGCGCAGCGTCTGTTCGAGCAAAATCTGTACAGCTTTATCGCGAGTGACGCCCATAACGTGGGCCACTACGATTGCCTGGCAAAAGCGCGTGCGAAGTTTAGTGTGCGCGGGGCTCATTTTCGCTAAAATCTGTCCCTAACGTTCTTACTGAATGAAGGGGCCGCCTTGGATATCCAACTTAAGACAGGTTGCTTTGAGGACGCGGCGCTGGTGCGCCGCGCCGTTTTTATGGACGAACAAGGCTATGAAAACGAGTTTGACCAGATTGACGAGGACCCGGGCTGCATCCATGTGACGCTGTATGTGGATGGCCAACTCACCGGCTGCTCGCGCGTGTTTCCCGAGGAGCTGGAGCGCGCGGCAGATGCGGAGGCTCCGGTGCCACCGGCGTGCGACTTGGACGAAGGCGTCGCCGCGGGGGAGACCTACATTATGGGGCGCGTCGCCGTGCTGCCGGCTATGCGTCGTCGCGGGTTGGCAAGCGCGATCGTCGAGGCCAGCGATACATGCGCACGCGATGCCGGCGCTAAACTTATTAAGCTGCACGCGCAGGAATACGTGTTGCCGCTCTATGAAAAGGCTGGCTACACACAAATTGCCCCGGTTGACTACGAAGACGAGGGCCAACCCCATGCCTGGATGGCCAAGCGCGTAGATGGCAGATAGGGACGTTCCTTTTCTGTCGGCAGTTGGGGACACTCCTTGGCAATTGGCGCATCGGAGTGTTCGGACATACAGTTTTTCGATTCCGCATGTATATATGCGCGCTAATGGGTTATAAAATCTAAGTCTGAACATAGCAGGTCTGCGATACGGCTCGGGCAACCGAGCTGTTTTTGCGGACGGGGGTAGCGCGAAAGGACTGCACATGCGTCAATTTAAGACCGAGAGCAAAAAGTTGCTCGACCTCATGATCAACTCCATCTACACCAACAAGGAAATCTTCCTGCGCGAGCTTATCTCTAACGCGAGCGACGCCGTCGACAAGCTCAACTTTAAGAGCCTGCAGGATCCGAGCGTCAAGCTCGACCAGGGCGACCTGGCTATTCGCGTCTCCTTTGATAAAGACGCCCGCACCATTACCATCTCGGATAACGGCATTGGCATGACCGCCGAGGAGCTCGAGCGCAACCTGGGCACCATTGCCCATTCCGGCTCCGAGGAGTTTAAGACCGAGAACGCCGAGCAGCAGGGTTCGGATGTCGACATCATCGGTCAGTTTGGCGTGGGCTTCTACTCGGCCTTTATGGTCGCCAGCCACGTGAAGGTGGTCAGCCGCGCTTATGGCGAGGATGTCGCCCATGTGTGGGAATCCGACGGTCTTGAGGGCTATACCATCGAGGACGGCGAGCGCGCCGAGCACGGCACCGATGTCATCCTGACGCTGCGCGAGAACGAGAAGCTCGACGCCGATGGCGAGGCCGAGACCTACGATCGCTTCCTGACCGAGTGGGGCCTCAAGAGCCTGATTCAGCAGTACAGCAACTATGTGCGCTACCCAATCCAAATGATGGTCTCCAAGAGCCGCCAGAAACCCAAGCCCGAGGACGCGCCGGAGGATTACAAGCCCGAGTACGAGGACTACCAGGAGCTCGAGACCGTTAACTCCATGACGCCGATCTGGAAGAAGCGCAGCTCCGATGTTGAGCAGAAGGACTATGACGAGTTCTACAAGTCTACGTTCCACGACTTTGACGATCCTGCGCGCACCATCAGCTTCCACGCCGAGGGTACGCTCGAGTACGACGCCCTGCTGTTTGTGCCGGGCCGCGCGCCGTTCGATTTGTACAGCAAGGACTACGAAAAGGGCCTGGCGCTCTACAGCTCCAACGTCCTGATCATGGAGAAGTGCGACGACCTGCTTCCCGACTACTATAACTTTGTCCGCGGCGTCGTGGATTCCGCCGACGTGTCGCTCAACATCTCGCGCGAGACGCTGCAGCAGAACCGTCAGCTCAAGGCTATCGCCAAGCGTGTGGAAAAGAAGATTACCGCCGACCTTGAGGATATGCGTGACAACGACCGCGAGGCCTACGAGAAGTTCTTTGAGAACTTTGGCCGTGGCCTTAAGTACGGCATCTATTCGAGCTATGGCATGAAGGCCGATGAGCTCGCCGACCTGCTGCTGTTCTGGTCTGCCAAGGAGCAGAAGATGATTACCCTGGCCGAGTATGCCAAGGGCATGCCCGAAGATCAGAAGGCCATCTACTACGCCGCCGGCGACTCGCGTGAGCGCTTGACCAAGATGCCCGTGGTAAAGGGCGTACTCGACCGCGGCTATGACGTGCTGCTGCTGACGCAGGATGTAGATGAGTTCACGTTCCAGGCTATGCGTGAGTACGTTGCCGTCGATATGCCCAAGATCTACGAGGACGACGCTGCCCGCGAGGCTGCCGAGAAGGCTGTTGCCGACGGTGCCGAGCCCGAGGTCGAGGATCGTCACCTGGAGCTCAAGAATGTCGCTACCGGCGATCTTGACCTGGCGACCGAGGACGAGAAGAAGGAGGCCGAGGACGCCACTAAGGAGAACGAGGACCTCTTTAGCGCCATGAAGGAGGCACTCGGTGACAAGGTCGAGAAGGTCGCCGTCTCTGCGCGCCTGACCGATGCTCCCGCGTGCATCATCACCGAGGGTCCGCTTTCGCTCGAGATGGAGAAGGTGCTTCAGAAGGGTCCCGAGGGTGCGCCCGACGGTATGCCCAAGAGCCAGCGTGTGCTCGAGCTCAACGCCAAGCACCCGGTCTTTGCCAAGCTCGTCGCTGCCCAGAAGGCGGGCGACGCCGACAAGATCAAGCAGTACTCCGGCCTGCTCTATGACCAGGCCCTGCTCGTCGAGGGTATTTTGCCCGAGGACCCCGTTGCCTTCGCGGCGGCTGTCTGCGAGCTTATGTAATTGGTTCCGCCGTTCTGCCGAACGGCGGACCGGTCGACGCTGCGCGGGCACCAGAGCGACAACTTGTCATTCAAAGAGGACGGCATGACCAGAAGGTCTATGCCGTCCTCTTTTCATGCCAATTTGTTCGCTCTGGTGCCCGCTCGCTGGCATTGCCAAAACATCGACGTTACCGTGGTCCAAACTAGTCGTTGGGGACGTTCTTGTTTGACTAGTCGTTTAAGAACGTTCCTAATGACTAAAGAACGTCCCCAACGACTAGTTGGGTTGCTAATTTGTGCGGGTTGTGGTTTTGGGAGCTGCGGGAATTTAAGATACTGTACAACTGTACGTTAACTCATCTTCGTAGTATATTGCTACCCGCAAAACTCAATACCATTGTGCCCTGAGACGCTAAAGCGCCTTCGTACAATGGTTATCGATAGTACGATTCGATTCAACGACAGGATGGATGGTCCAAGCGTGAGTCTCGGCAGCAAACTATCCGATGCAAAGGTTTCCTTTGCAATCTTTAAACGCGACATCAAGCGATTGATCGTGAACCCCGTCGCCCTGGTGGTTACCCTCGGCGTGTGCGTTATTCCCTCGCTGTATGCCTGGTACAACATCGTTGCCAACTGGGATCCGTACGGAAACACCCAGGGTATCAAGATTGCCATCGCCAACAACGATCAGGGCACCCAAAACGACTTGGTGGGCGAGCTCAACGCGGGCGATAAGGTCGTCGATCAGCTCAAGGAGAACGATCGGCTGGGCTGGACCTTCGTCGATTCGGCGGCCGATGCCAAAGAGGGCGTTGAGAGCGGTGAGTACTATGCGGCCATCGTAATCCCCAAGAACTTCTCGGATAACCTGGTTTCGATGCTCGACGGCAACTACCATCAGCCCAAGCTTACGTACTACGTCAATGAGAAGAAGAGCGCTATTGCGCCCAAGGTTACCGACACCGGTGCCAACACCATCGAGGAGCAGATCAACTCGGAATTTGTCTCCACGGTGGGCGAGACCGTTGCCGGTATCGCCAAGGATGCCGGAGTCGATTTAAAGGACAAGGCAACCCAGACCCAGGATTCGCTGGCAAGTTCGGTGTCCGAAGCATCCGATACCTTGGGCGAGGTGCGTGGTTCGATTGGCGACATGAATGCCGCCATCGATAAGACAAGCAGCTCGATTGCTTCGGCCGATGCTGCGTTGGCGGGCCTGCAGGGACAGGCGCCTTCGCTAACGCAGGCAATCGCTCAGGGTAATGATCTGCTGGGCGAAGCTCGCACCACGGCTGGCAAGTCCATCACCTCGCTTTCCAAGGCGCTCTCGGAGGGCAGCGCCGCGTTGAGCAAGACGTCGGCTTCCGCGTACACCGCGGTCGGAAAGATGACGGGTGCTTTGACGTCCACAACCACCCGCATCGACAACTCGCGCGAATCGCTTCAGGCGACGATCGACCATAACAAGACTCTTATCGAGAGTCTGCAGAAGCTGGCCGACAGCGCGCCGACGGGCTCGGAAGAAGTTAATGCGCTGATCGCGTCTGCGATTGATATGCTTCGAGGGCAAATTGAGAGCCTTCAGGCCGTCAAGAATAATCTCTCCGATCAGTCAAACGCTATTGCGAATGACGCTTTGGCTGTCTCGGGCGCCAGCGATGCTATCGACATTGCGATCAAAACCGGTACGACCAACATGAATCAGGCTCAGACGGATCTGGGGCAGAACGCGCTGCCGAAGGCTTCGAGCGCTCTGGACTCCTTCGCCGCCGTTTCGGGCGACCTGACCGGCATCGTATCGGGTCTTACGCCCACGATTGCGAGCGCGCGTGGCACGCTGGCCCAACTCGATGCGACGCTCAAACAGGCCAAGACCACACTGTCCCAGACCGATGCCTCGCTTGCCAAGGTTCAGGACAAGCTCGCGACCGCCGCCAATGACATTGCGGCGCTGCAGACCTCTGAGTCTATGGGCGAGTTGGCCGGCCTCATGGACGTCGACGTCGATGACGTGGCAGATTTCATGGCATCTCCGGTTGAGCTGACGTCCAAGTCAATCTATCCGGTCAAGAGCTTTGGCTCGGGCATCGCGCCCTTCTACACCAATCTGGCGCTGTGGGTAGGCGGCTATGTGCTCATCGCCATCTACAAGCTCGAGGTCGACCGTGAAGGCATCGGCAGCTTTACCGCGCGTCAGGGCTACTTTGGTCGCTGGTTGCTCCTGGTGATCCTGGGCGCGTTCCAGGCCATCATCGTTACGGTGGGCGATCTGGTCATTGGCGTTCAGTGCGTCAATCCGCTGCTCTTTGTGCTGGGCGGCATCGCTATCTCGTTCACCTACGTCAACATCATCTATGCGCTGTCCACTACCTTTAAGCATATCGGCAAAGCCATTGGCGTCATCCTCGTCATTGTGCAGATCCCCGGCTCGTCGGGCATGTATCCCATCGAGATGATGCCCGGCTTCTTCCAGTGGCTGCACCCGCTGCTGCCCTTCACCTATGGCATCAACCTGCTGCGCGAGACCGTCGGCGGCATGTATTCGTTCAACTACCTGTTTAACCTGTGCATCCTGGGCGTGTTCTTGATCGTGGCGCTCTTTATCGGTCTGCAGCTGCGCCCGTTGCTGCTCAACCTCAATCTGCTCTTTGATAAACAGCTTTCCACGACCGGTATGATGATTTGCGAGTCCAACGACCTGCCGCGCCAGCGCTACTCGCTGCGCACGGCCATGCGTGTCATGCTCGATTCCGATTCGTACCGTCGCGAACTGCTCGATCATGCGGTCGCCTTTGAGCATCGCTACCCGTACTACATCAAGGGCGGTTTTGCCGCCGTGGTAGGCGTGCAGGTCCTGCTCTTTGTCCTGTCGACGGTGCTCGATATCGACAATAACGGCAAGATCATCCTGCTCGTTATCTGGATCATTTCGGTTATCGCCATCTGTGGCTGGCTCATCAACATCGAGTACATCCGCGCGAGCCTCAATACCCAGATGCGTATCTCGGCGCTTTCGGACGAGGACCTGCGCCGCGAGATGCGCGAGCACACGGCTGCCATCCCCGCCGCCCGTCGCATGTTTGGTCTCAACGCCAGCGAGCGGGGCACCAAGGACAGCGAACAGCCCACGAGCCGTCTGCCGCATATCGGTGCGCATCGTAAGGCTCAAGATGCCGACGGCGTTGACAACGTAAACGGAAACGACGGGGACACCACCCCGCTTGGCAAGCACTCTAAAGGAGGTGAGGCATAAATGAAAAACATCCTGCACCTGTTTAAGCGCGATGTCCAAAACGTGTCTCGCTCCGTGATCGGCATGGTCGTCGTGATGGGCCTCATTATCGTGCCGTGCCTGTACGCGTGGTTTAACATCGCCGGCAGCTGGGATCCCTACGGCAATACCGGCAACCTTAAGATTGCCGTGGTCAATACCGATGAGGGCTACGAGAGCGATCTGATCCCCGTCGAGGTCAACGTGGGCGAAAACGTAACCGCCACCCTGCGCGGCAACGAGAACTTCGACTGGGTTGTCCTCAACGACCGCGATAAGGCGATCGAGGGCGTTAAGTCGGGCGCGTACTACGCTGCCGTCGTTATCCCTAAAACGTTTAGCGCCGACATGATGACGCTTTTCTCGACTGAGGTGAAGCATGCCGATATCGAGTTCTACGAGAACCAGAAGGCCAACGCCATCGCGCAGATCGTGACCGAGAAGGGCTCGAGCGCCGTCCAGAGCCAAGTCAATGAGACCTTTACCAAGACCATCACGACCATCGGCCTTAAGACGGTGTCCAGCCTGCTCGATTACATGAGCACCGACCAGGTGAGCAACTTTATCGCCAACCTGTCCTCGACGCTGGGCGATTCGGTCCAGGGCTTGCAGGACATTCAGGCCAGCGCAACGTCGCTTGCGGGCATTTTGAGCTCCACGTCCGATTCGCTGACGTCGGCGAGCGGTATGCTCAAGCAGTCCGGATCGACCGAGGAGTCGGTGAAGCAGCTCATGCGGCATGCCGAGAGCGGTATTGCCGATTCCGAGCAAGCGCTCAAGTCCGCCAGCGATGCGATCGATGCCGCTATTGATGGGAGCGCGGGTTCGTTCGATAACGTTTCCACCGAGCTCGAAAATGCATTCGATGCTGCAAACCAGCATGTCAATCTTACGGTGTCCCAACTCGATGCTGCCGCCAAGGCCCTCAATGCGCGCGCCAAGGATATCGATGCGATGGCCGATCAACTCTGCAGACTTGCCGACCAGGTGAGCGATGAGAATTTGAAGGACGGCCTCAAGTCCGCCGCGACGTCGCTGGGCGGAATCGCCGATGAGTACCGCAACAATGCGAAGGACCTGACGGCGACCGAGGAGTCTCTCTCCGGCAGCATGGCCGAGGTCATCAACTCGCGTGCCTTGGTCGACCAGGCCATCGCCGATGCCAAGGCCGGCATCGCGGGCGCCAAATCCGATTACGATTCCACGTTCTCGGTTAAGGCCAAGGAGCTCAAGAAGACCGTCTCGGGCATTCTAGACTCGCTCGATGGTATCTCGGGCGATCTGGATAGCGCCGTAGATGGCCTGACCGACGCATCCGGTTCGCTGGCAAAGGGCCTCTCCAAGGCTGCAAAGCTGGTCAACAAGGCTTCCGATCAGCTGGGCGAGGCGTCGGACAAGATCAGCGCGTTTAAGGACGAGCTCGACGGTGCCCTTATGTCAGATGATCTTGCGACGATCAAGACGATGATCGGCAACGATCCCGAGGGTTTGGCCGTGTCGCTTTCCGGCCCCGTTGCGCTCGATCGCAAGCCGGTCTATCCGATCCGCAACTACGGTTCGGCCATGGCACCGTTCTACACGATTCTGTCGCTCTGGGTTGGCTCGATCGTACTGGCGGCCATGATGAAGGTCTCGGTCGACGATGAGCTCATCAACGAGCTCATCCCCGTACGCCTGCACGAGATCTACCTGGGCCGTTATCTGTTCTTTGGCGGTCTGGCCTTGCTGCAGGCAACGCTCGTGTGCGCCGGCGATATCTTGTTCTTTGGAATCCAGTGCGACAACCCGCTGCAGTTTGTGTTGGCGGGCTGGATCGCGAGTCTCGTGTTCTCCAATATCGTCTACACGCTTACGGTTTCGTTTGGCGATATCGGCAAGGCCCTCGCTGTCGTGCTGTTGGTCATGCAGGTCGGTGGCTCGGGCGGCACATTCCCCATCGAGATGACCGGCCCCGTGTTCCAGGCGATCTATCCGTTCCTGCCGTTTACCCATGGCATCAACGCCATGCATGCCGCCATGGCTGGCGCCTACCATATGGAGTACTGGGTTGAGCTGGGTATTCTGGCGAGCTATCTGATTCCGTCGCTGGCCCTGGGTGTGGTCTTCCGTCGTCCGGTCATCAAAGCCAACGACTGGATTATCGAAAAGCTGGAGTCGACAAAGCTAATTTAGTGCGGCAACGTTAACGCTGATGTAGCACTAATGCCAGCGAGCGAGCCGCATTTGCGCCAAGGTGACGTGAAATGAAAGGGCGCTGACCTTCTGGTCGCGCCCTTGAAATTGAACGTCAGATTGGCGTGAATGCGGCTCGCGCAGCGTCGGCCGGTCCGCCGTTCGGTAGAACGGCGGAACAAAACGCTTTAGTGGGCTGAATTGCGTGGGCTGCTTGATTGTTGCTACAGTTGCGGGGCGTGCCGGGGGTCCGGCGCGTCCCGTTTTTATTTGACCATGAGGCGGCATGCGGTCGCGCGCGTGCGGACACCACGCCCAGACCGAGCGCGAGGATGCCCTATGGCCCATCATGCCGTTATTGAAATCGAAAATATGCCCGATAGCCCTGTAGCCCGTGAAGACCTGGGTGCCGGCGGTGCCTCTCGCGGTGCCGGTGCGCGCTCGCCGCTGTTCTGGAAGGTCTTGCTACTTTCGATAGCGGTCATCTGGGGCTATTCCTTTACCACCATGAAGGACGCGCTCGATACCATTCCGGTGTTCGAGCTGCTCTACATTCGCTTTCTTCCGGCGTCGCTGGTCATGCTTGCCGTCTTCCACAAGCGCATTGTTGCCCATTTCAACGCTCGAAATCTGATTGTTGGACTTGGCATGGGCGTGCTCATGTGGGGTGCCTACGGTTTGCAGACGATTGGCCTGGCGCAGACCACGGCAGGCAAAAGCGCGTTTTTGACGGGCACGTACTGCATCTTGGTTCCGTTTGCGAGCTATGTCCTAAGCGGCGAAAAACTTACCCGTTACAACTTGGGCGCCGCGTTACTGTGCCTGGCGGGCATTGGCTTGGTGGCGCTTGATAGCGTCGAGTTCAATGTCGGCGATGTTATTACGCTGGGCGGCGCGGTCTTCTTTGCCATCCAGATGGCGGTGGCCGCTAAGTACGGTCGCAAGATGGACATCAACGTCATCACGTTTTGGATGTTTGCGGGCAACGGTGTGCTGTGCCTGATCTCTTCGCTGCCGTTCGAGACCCAGGCGCCTTTATCCGTGTGGACGCCGAGCTTTATTGGCGTGATGGCATTTCTCTCGGTAGGCTGCACATGCGTGGGTTTGCTCATCCAAAACGTGGGCTTGGCGCATGTCCCGGCCTCGACGGGCTCACTACTGCTTTCGATGGAGTCGCCATCGGGCGTGCTGTTCTCGGTGCTGCTGATGGGGGAGGTGCTCACCTCGCGTTTGCTTGCCGGCTTTGCGCTCATCTTCCTGTCGATTATCTTGAGCGAGACGCACTTTGGCTTTTTGCGTAACTCTCCGTTAGACCAGCGTTGACGTAATAATGTCCCGTCCCCGCCCTAAGATGAATGTCGCCAAACATCAACATCGAAGAGACGGGGACGGGATGCTGGACATCATACTCCATGAGATGGAGGGGCTCTCCCTCGGGGAGAAGCGTGATCTCATCTGTGCCACGAAGGCGGCGGTCGCGCGCGAGCTTGGCAAGCAGGCAGATGGCGCGACGCCCAGATCATGCCCCCGGTGCGGCTCTTCCTCCTTCATCAGGAAAGGGCACAATGCCGACGGCTCCCAGCGCTGGCTCTGCAAGGGGTGCGGGAGGACATTCTCGTCCAAGAGCAGGGGCCTGCTCGCCGCCTCGAAGCTCGATGCCACGACCTGGGCGCTCTTCGTGGAAGCAACGCTTTCGGGCTCAAGCCTGAGGGAAGGCGGTACTCGGGGATGCCATAGCGGAGGACACCGCCTGCTGCCTTTTCTGCCTCATAGATATCGACCGCATAGCCAAGGACCCGAAGCGATGCTGCTGCCTGAAGGCCGGCAGGGCCTGCGCCCACGACGGCGACCGACTCTTTCCATTCGGGGTGCCAGCAGCAAGGACCTCCATGCCGCAGGATTCCTCGAAGTCGCAGACGAAGCGCTGGATGCCGCCGATATCGATCGGCTTGTCGATGCCGGTGCGCGAGCAGGCAAGCTCGCAGGTGCGCTCTGTCGGGCACACACGTGCGCAGACAGCGCCAAGCGCATTGTTGCTGCGGATGGTTGCTGCAGCGCCCTTGAAGTTCCTGAAGCGCACGCTCCTGATGAAGCTTGCAGGATCGGTGCCTGCCGGGCACCCCTTCGAGCAGGGTGCGTCATGGCAGAGGAGGCAGCGTGCTGCCTCCTGGGCTACGGTCACGCCGGTATAGGCCTGGCCGAGCTCTTCGGTATAGGGAGTAGCCATATTCTCTCTTCCTCTCCACATCATGCAGAAACTCCCTGCCAGCTCTGCCCTTCCCCCGAAAATGCAGAGCCCTCAGCAGGGAGTTCTCACCTTAGTAACTATTCGGATATCTTTTGATAATTCTTTGTAAACGGTCATGAAAAAACTGCTGTCCATGCCAGAAAGATGTATACGCATCCATAGACATTCAGCGACGTGCTCGTCACGGACACTCAGCACCCATTGCGGCTATGAGGTGCACCTTTGCAGATTGAAGGAGTCATAGCAAGGTTCCTGGCCCGTGCTCCGGCAAGCCCGGAAAGATATCCTCCCGATTCCGTAAACGGCATACGTTGCTCCGGCGCAGGCTCGCAGAAAGGCCTTCGGCAGCAAAGAAGGCCCGCACGGATGGCGGGCCTTCGCTTCCTATCTCTTCTTCTGGCCGGGCAAAAGGGTGTCTGGCCCATCGCTGCCGGATGGCCCCTGATCCCGAGCTTTCTTCTTGAGCTTTGCCTTCTTGCGGAGACGGTAGACAACGATATCGAGGACAAGGGCAATGACGGCAACAACCACGATAAGGACAGCCCATTCACGGGCGCCCCAGTGCCTGTTCTGAAGCATTGATGCTTCCTGTGCTTCCTCCTGCGAATAGTCGGTCCTCACGCAGTGGACCAGAAGCCGATGGTCATTCACGCCGTAGGGCGTGCAGGTGACAAGCGTCAAGAGGTCCTGGCCTGGCTGGATGGCAAGAGATTCCGTCTCGTCGGGCCAGACCACCTCCGAAGAGGTGACACGGTAGGCCAGGATGTCTCCCATCGTATGCAGCAGGACGATGTCGCCCTCCTCGAGCTCGTGGATATCGTCGAACATCCTGAGGTTCCGCATGCCGGAGTGTGCCGTCAGGACCGTATGCGTCGATGTGCCCCCGACAGGCAGGCTCGAACCTTCAAGATGTCCCACACCTGCCATCAGGACCGCATCTGAGGTGCCGTGATAGATCGGCATGCTGACATTGATCGAGGGAATCTCGATCCAGCTCATCATGGGGTCGTTCTCATAGGTGAGCTGCTGACCATAGGAAACGATATCGTCCTCGGGTATCGAAGGCGCATCTCCGGCAAGCACGGCATTGTAGCTCTGTGCCTGCTGGAGATACCACTGCTTCTGGTCAGCAGGAAGCGCATCGACCTCGGCTGTGACCTTCGAGATCGTAGCGCCAACGCCCTGGCTTTCGAAGTAATCGACCACCCACGGCCACACGAGAAGGCCGACACCAAAAAGGATCACCAGAGCCGTGATGAGCCGGTCTGCCCAGCGCGGCAGTCTGCGTGAGGCTCTCTTCTTTCCCTCACCTTTTCCCAAACGATCTCACCTTCTCAAAGAACAGGCCCCGCAATGCGGGGCCTGCCAGAGCATGAATAACGTGCAGGGCAGATGCTACTCAGCGCTGTTCTCGTCACGCTTGCGGGAACGCACAAGGTGCGTGATACCGAAGGCAAGGACGACACCGCCGGCAACCCAGGTAAGGGTCACGCCCGCCTGGCCGGTAAGAGGCAGGCTCATGCCCGCCTTGTCCTTGATGACCAGGTCGATCACGCCGTCGTAGACGTTGATGGTAGACACGTTGCCATTCGAGGTCTGGACGCGAATCGTGTCGATATCGCCCGTGGTCTTGTAGACAGGATAGATCTGGAAGGTGAAAGAGGGCACCGTGTTGTACCCCTCGGGAGCCTGGGTCTCGACGACGGTGTACTCGCCCGCATCGAGACCGCTCACCGAGATGCTGCCGTCGGTTTTAGACGTGAACTCGTAGGCCGCATCGCCGAGCTTGCCATCGCCCTGCACGTACTTCTTGCCCGCGCCCTCGTCGGCACCGGTGGCCTGGATGGTGAACTTGGCGCCCTTAAGGCCCTTGGAGTTATCCGAACTGTCGACCTTCATGAGCATGAGCTGGTAGGTGTAGTCGCGCACCGTCGCCGGCGTGGTGTAGCCGTGATCGTTAGTGCCCGGGTTGTTGGAGTACGTGAGCGTCACCGTGTTGTCGTTGGAATTGCTGGCAACCATTGCCTCGTTGTTGAGCTTGGCCGTGTAGTACACGTTCACCACGGAATTGGACGTGATGGCAATGGCGTTGCCGTTCGTGTCCTTCACCGTCTTGAGGTCGTTGATGGTCACAGTGAGCGTATTGGTATCAGAGTCGAGGGAGACCGTGTAGTCATCGGCGCGCACCTGGGTCTCGGTCTGGGCTGCATCGCCCGTTGCCGGGTTCTGAACCATCACCTTCACAGAGCTGGAATCGGCCGTAAGCCCCGAGCTAAGGACGTCGCTGAAGGAGTAGTAGTACGTGTCGTAGCTCGCAAGCGCCGTGGCAACCGTGCCCGTGAGCTTGTAGTCGACGTTCTGGCCAATCTGGGAGTCCGCAGCCTTTGCCCAGTCGGATCCCGTCGCATCGTTCTTGATGAACTTGTTGACCGTAGGCAGGCTCGACTTCTGGTCGACCGTCACCGCGCTGCCGCCAACCACCGCGTAGATGGGAGCGGTGCCCACCTTGTCGATCGGGTCGCTCGTCGTGTTGCTGTCGGTCACGAACAGCCAATAACCCTCATCGAGCGTCGCCTTGGTGCCGGGCGTGATCGTGGTAGCAGCCGCGCCCGCCGTGCGCATGGCGGCGGCGATTTTGCCAAAGGCATCGTTGGCATCGACAACGGTGGCCGACCCCGACCCAGACGCATGCTCGCTCAGCCAGTCGGCTGCATCCTGCGCGGACGTGCCCGCGTAGGTGGGCTCGACGGCCTTGATCGCGGCCTCGACAGCCGTCTGGGCCTGGGTGCTGCCCCAGACGATGTTTGACACCGCCTTGGACGTCGTGGCGCCCACCGTCTGGTCGGCAACGTCCGCCTTGAAGAGCTGATAGCCTAACAGCGTCGTGGTATCCGACGAGACATGCGTGTTCGCTTTGATCGTGATGTCGCCCTGGGTCGCCGTCCCGTCTGCCGCGAACGCTGCGACCGGTGCCGCGACCGGGCCGAGGGCCATCGTGAGCGCCAGGCCTGCTGCTATGGCCTTTGCGGCAATGCTTGTGTGCTGCTTCATAGTGTCCTCCATTTATTTCATACGTGGATCTAAGTCTGTCTGCAATCGCGGGATGTTTCCTGCATCCAGCGTCCGTACCTAATGCCTGTCTCCCCCTCTTCTTCTGAGAACTCCTGCCGCTATCAGAATGGCTGCTCCTAGAACCACAAGCCCCAGAGCAAGGCCAGAAGGGTTCAGATCGCTCATGTCGGGGAGGCCAAGCTTCTCGAGAATGGAAGTCTTTTCATGTGCATTGGGCACCGATACCGTAGCTATGCCGATCGCGCTATCGAAGCCAGACGCTTTGAGCGGAGATTCTGCAGAAAGCTCGGCTGCAGCTGAGTTCCCCGTGGCAGGGCCAGACACGATCTGGTTCGGCTCATAAGGAACCGCTAGCGTGATGGTCCGCGTCCCCGCAAATGCCTGGTATCCAGCCGGTGCCGAAACTTCCTCCACCGTGAAGGTGCCTGCATCGACACCTCGGACGGAGATAGTGCCGTCGCTTCCGGTTGTGATAGTCTCCTCATTGGAAGACCAGGTGCCATCCGGGGCCAGATAGCGTCTCTTGTCGTCCCTGATCCTCAGTACCGCTCCGGACAGCGGCGTGCCGTCATCTGCATCGCGCTTCGTGAGGATGAGACTCCAGCTATAGGCAACCGCCTTGGATTCCTGTGTAGTGGTCGTCTCGGTCGAATAGGTCGACTTTGGATAGATGAGCGTGACGGTATTCACATTGCCGTTCCCCATGCCGGTCCCGAGAGATGCACTCAGAGGAGCATCATAGACAACGACAACCCGCACTCCTTGGGATGCATCTATTGCATGGGCCTTGACAGCCTCCACCAGATTGAGCGCGACCTTGAAGCTTCCGCCATCTGCTGCAGGCGTATAGGTGTGTGTATATTCCTCATCGCCGAGCTCTGTCCAGCCTTGGGAAACCTCAAGACCTGTCTCCCACACGTCTTCAGCTGCAGGAGCAATGTAGACATGGATATCGAAAGGCTCGGCAAGGCCTGCACCAAGCGTGTCATCGAAGACGATCTTGTACGAGGTGTAGCTCGAGAGGATGGAAGGCACTGTTGCATCGAGACGCCAGAAAAGGTCGTCTCCTGCCGTAGCATCTGCTTGCTTCTGCCAGGCATCGTTCGAATCCTCGAGCACCTGCTTTTCCACCGTCGGCACGCCAGACTTGGCAGCGACTGTCACATCGGAGCCGCCGACCGCCACAAGGATGGCAGAAGTGCCGGACTGGTCCTGGCCGATGTTCGAATCCTTGCTCACGACAATCCAGTAGCCCGCGCCAAGAGACTTTGGCACGCCTGCTTCAAGGGTCTCCCCACCAGCTGATGTCTGCATAAGGGCCGAAGCGATTGCGTTGGGAACAGAGCCCTGGGCAGCAGCAGAGCCGCTCTGGACATTGTTTCTGATCCATTCAGCAGCATCGTCTGCATCTGCGATGCTCTCGACGTTTACAGACGGATTGACGCTCTTGATTGCCTCGGGGACAACCGAGGCGACTGTGTCGGTTGCCCACGCGATGTTCGCGACAGTCTTCGTGCCATTCGAGCCATCTGCCACATCGGCAGCGAAGATCTGGTAGGCGACAAATTCAGTCGATGAGCCATCGGCAGCATTGACGGTCAGATTTCCGGCACCCGATGCATATGCACGGCCAGGCATAGCGAGAAGGAGCGCGAACGCTGTAATGGCAGCGAGGATGAGGCTGTGCTTGATAGCAGAGAAGCGGTTCTTCCTAGTCACGGCCATCACCATCCTTCGCAGAAGCATTGCGACGGATGTGCATCCAGGCTGCTGCTGCAGCAAGCACGACAATGCCTGCAAGGTAGGTCAGCCCCACTCCATCAGATCCAGAAAGAGGAAGCGCGATGGGCTTGCGCTCGTTTGTTACAGTCACAACAGAATCTGTTCCAACACCAATGGTTCCGTCGTTTCCGGCATAGGTCGTCGTGTAGTCATCGTAGGAATTCTCTTCGACCGTATACGTCGTTCCCTCAGGCAGACCTGCTGCAGTAATTGATTCGTTGTTCTTCAGATCAAAAGTTGCAATGCCCTCATTGAACGTCATGGCACCATATGTTCCAGAAAGCCCCGTGCCTGCGCCAGAAAGCGTCACCGTAATCCTGAAGCTTGATGTTGGGTTGACTTCCTTTGTAACCTTTTTCTTTACAGTAAGAGAGCCCGTACGGACTGTATTGGTGATCGTGACCGAAGCGTCACTATCAAGCTTGCCGGAACCCGTACCCGTTACCGTATAGCTTGTGTGGCTGGCGTCGTTGTCGTCATACACACCCCCAGTCACGTTGTCTTCACTTACGGAATAGGAATAGCCCGAGGGGATCCCCGAAAGAGCAATCTTCTGCCCAGCCTTGAGATTTATAGTTGCCGTTCCAGCTGTGAACGCCAGAGAACCATCAGCTGGCTTATCGACAGAGCCACTATCAGTCACGCTCCCCGTATACTCAAAGGTGTCAGATACGTTGTCGCCATTCGCATCTTTGAGCGTTATGACAATAGGGAACCTCTGATTGGAGGATTCATTCGCAGTACCAGACACCGTCTTTTCCACCGTCAGGCTGTAGAGTCTCAAATTCGTGAACGCCGCTACAGCAGTCTTTTCGTCCTCGATATCGCCAGTTTCATCTGTAGCTGATTTGCGGTAGCTGTTGCTATCAGCCTCAGTCACGGTATATTTCGTTCCTGCTGGCAGATGCTCGGCCGTTGCAAATTCGCCATCCTTCAAGGTGACGGTCGCCACACCGTTCGTGAACGTCATGCCCCCGTATGTTCCGTTGATATTCGTGTTGTCCAGCGCAACCTTGAAGGTGAATTCTGTCGTAGAGTTCGCCTCGCCTGTCACTTTCTTCGACACTTTCAGATGGCCATCCTGTGCCGGCTGCAGGGTCAAGTTTTTTGATAGCTTAATTGTATGGATAACCTCGCCAAGCATGTGCTGGTATTCCTTGCCGCTCGTCGGGGAGACCAGGCCAGATTGCGGGCTATACTGCCTGATTCCTTCCGTCCATACAAGGGTTGTCGAAAGCTCAACATTCTTGTCTTTAGTCGGCTTGTCAGAAGAAGATATCCTGAACCTCGTTCCGGCTTTTACAGAAGTTGCAGTAGTGCCATCTTCAGCAAGTGCGGTCAATCCACTGGGCAGACTGAGCGTATACACGCCACGATAAGTTTCAGGCTCTGATATGGTTATCCAGCCCGTTCGCCATGTTCCCGAATCAGGATCGAACACAAACTCTGTATCTCCTGACACTGTAATCAAGCTTGAGTCCGGCTCAGTCATCTGGAGATTGGCACCAGCGCGAGCAGCTGCCAGCATCTTTGTCACAAGGGAATCCGAATCATAGCTAGACTCTGGAATGTCGTTATCGGGCACCCCATACGTCGTAAGAAGTGCCCAGACAGCATTCTGCGTCGCATCATTTGCTTGGGCAATAGTTACATAGCTGCCATTGCGTGCATAGAGATTATCGTAGGCAGCCAATGGGGTACCTGGGGTACCACCATAAAAGGGGTTCAACATGCAGAATGCAGCTTTATAGAAGTCAGTGCTGAGTACCTCTGCTTGCGTCATCCCCGACGCTGTAGTGCCAGAACCAAGTTCCCATACCTTTTGGAAGAACTGAAAAATTCTGTACATGTTCGTGCTGCTGTCACTGTAGTCCTGAGTATAGTCGCTGTACGTGAAAACGGCATCACCCAGCTGCTCATGGAAATCGGAGCGCAGACGATCTGGTACTTCGAGTAATTCGTTGAACTCGCTTTCAGTGATTTCCTTTCCCTTGTCCGTGACAGTATAGAGGTTCATTCCGTTATAGGGATAACCAGCGTAGAGGAGATACTCGAGCTCCTTCATGCACTGTTCATACACTTCTTTCGTCTTATGGAGTGTATTGACGAAGTAATCTTCTGTGAGATAACCCTCGGTATAAGGAATAGAAGAACCTTCTGAAGAGTCTGGCCATGCAAGCCCGTTATTCATACAGTACAGAATGATTCTTTCATTGCCATTCTCGACATAATGGATTGAAATATTGTTGACAATTTCGCTCTTGACTGCGATAGGGGTAGAACTCGCCACCTGAAGTGTTGCATTAAGCGACGGTGTTGCAGCAGAACCTTCGACATCTGCATTGGCACCCAAGCCCTGCAGGTTCGCAAGGGCGCCGATGCCAGTCACTGAGGAAGAGAGTCCGGAAGCAGATAGTTCAGATGGAGAGGAAGAAGAGCTGGTGTCTGTCGCCGCTGTTGCAGACGAAGTGCCTGTGGCTGTTTTGGCAGACGTACTGTCTGTTGAGCTGCCGGCAGTCCCTGCACTATCGTCTGCGGATGGCGTGACGGTGGCATCTGCCGATGCCGCAGTCTCCGCTGCGCTTTCCTCGCCCGCAAAGGTACGTATAGGCACCAGGAACAATGCCAGAACAATGGCGCACATTGCTGCAATAAGAGCAGTGCCGCTCCCTCTCCCCAATTTCATCTATCCGCCCTAATCTGTGCCTATCGCTATCCCTTAGTTTTGAGAACTATTTAGTAGCACTTATCGTTATGAATACTCCTACAATCAAGCTCGGAATTGTGCGGACCGCAGCTGTTATTCATGCTGTCTCTACAAATTTCATCAGGAAAGGGCACAATGCCGACGGCTCCCAGCGCTGGCTCTGCAAGGGGTGCGGGAGGACATTCTCGTCCAAGAGCAGGGGCCTGCTCGCCGCCTCGAAGCTCGATGCCACGACCTGGGCGCTCTTCGTGGAAGCAACGCTTTCGGGCTCAAGCCTGAGGCAGTGCGCGAAGACGTGCCATGTGTGCCTCAGGACCTCCTGGTTCATGCGCATGAG
The DNA here is from genome assembly GCF_052065595.1 of Collinsella sp. HCP28S3_E12. Taxonomy (NCBI): domain Bacteria; kingdom Bacillati; phylum Actinomycetota; class Coriobacteriia; order Coriobacteriales; family Coriobacteriaceae; genus Collinsella; species Collinsella sp. HCP28S3_E12. Next base: position 11,257 of record NZ_JBQHTS010000020.1, on the reverse strand, counting down.
ACTCTGCGAGGTTATGGAGCGCTCGCTTCTCGCCTTCAGGACCGGACCTTCGGTCTCCTGGCAGGTAGACGGCGCCTACCTCGACGAGTCCCTCACGGGAAACAGGGCAAGGAGTGCTGCCAAGATGCCGAGGAAGCCCCACAAGCACGGCGGCGCCGTCCATGCGCGCGGCATCTCCAACCTCAAGGTCTGCGTCATCTGCGGAGCCAATGATGCCGGAGACGGGCTCTGCCGCGTGGCCGACAGGGGAAGGCCGAAGGATGAGGCCCTGAGAGACGCCATCAAGGGTCTCGGTCCTGGCACCTGGGTGGCGACCGACGCCCATCAGGGCTACAAGCGCGTGCTTCCCGCCCTCGGCATCACCGAGCATGCCGCCACCGACACGCGCCTGCAGAAGGACGGCGAGCTTGGCATGGTCAACGCGATGCACCAGAGGCTGCGCATCTTCCTTGCCCCATTCCACGGCGTATCCACCAAGTGGCTGGACCACTACCTCTCCTGGTTCCTTTGGCTCGAGCAGGCAAGGCGCTCGGACGCAGACGGGCTTCAGACGCTTTCCGGCCAGAGCGCCTGCGGCTTCTACGAGCATACGAGGCGCCAGATGATCGATCGTCCCCAGCCCTTCTGGGACTATTGGCAACGGCAGGGAGCGGCTACGTCAATGCTGGTCTAACAGAGAGTTGCGTAAAAAGCCGCGAGCGCGTTTGTAAACAATCTGTTGCGCCGTCCCTCTGGGGCGGCGTTTTTTATGCGTCGCCTTTAAAGTTGTGCCTTGCACTTTAGAGTATGAAAGTGCTTGCTGCTAAAACTTTACTGGAGGGCATCTATGGCACCAGCTCTGTCCGATTTCCAACCACAACCAGCGCTTCAGACCTCAGCGGCGGCGCAAGCCGCCATTGGCGACGGTCTGGTCAAAGAGGCTCAGGCTTTTGCCGATGAGCTTGCCGCATGGCGTCACGATCTGCATCGGATGCCCGAACTCGGTAACGACCTCCCACAGACCTCTGCGTATATCCAAGCGCGCCTGAACGAGATGGACATCCCATTTTCCACGCTCGTCGATGGTTCCTGCGTTGTGGGCCTTGTCGGTGCCGGTGCCGCCGCGGCCCAGGGCAATGGCGTCTGTACGGACGAACAGGCCGGTACGGTCGTTATGCTGCGCGGCGACATGGATGCCCTGCCCGTTGTCGAGGAATCCGGCGAGCCCTTTGCATCTACCAATGGCTGCATGCATGCTTGCGGTCATGATATGCACGCGACGGCGCTGCTTGGTGCGGCGCGCCTGCTCAAGGCTCGCGAGGCCGCGCTTGTCGACGCCAATGCCACCGTCAAGCTGTTGTTCCAGCCGGGCGAGGAGACCTTTGAGGGGGCACGTGCTGCCATCGCCGACGGCTTGCTCGAGAACCCGCGTCCTCAGGCGGCTTTTGCCATGCATGTCAACAGCCAGTCGCCGCTTGGTCTGGTGCTCTACGGCAGCCCGGCGCTTTCGGGCGTGTACGGTTTCCGCATCACGCTGCAGGGGAAGGGCGGCCACGGTTCGAGCCCCGAGATCTGCATCGACCCCATCACGGCAGGCGTGCATGTGCACCTGGCGCTCCAGGAGCTTATCGCTCGTGAGGTGCCGGCGGCCAAGGAGGTCGCACTCACCGTGGGTAAGTTTGCCGGTGGCCAAGCGGCCAATGTGATTCCCGACACCTGCGTGCTCGAGGGAACATTGCGCGGCTTTGACGTTGAGCTCATGGAGCACCTCAAGACCCGCATCGCGGAGGTCGTCAAAGGCGTTGCCACGACCTATCGTACGCCGGCGACTATCGAGACGCTCTCGGATGTTCCCCCGCTCGTGCTCGATGACGATATGACCCAGGCTTCGCTTGGCTATGTGGGTGCGACGTTGCCCAAGGCCGCCTTCCTGCCTCTGTTCCATGCCATGGCGAGCGAGGACTTTGCGCTTATCTCGAGCGAGATACCGAGCGCGTACTTTACGTTCGGTGCGGCTGTGACCGATACGGACGAGCACTTTGCCCAGCACCATCCCAAGGCACGCTTTAGCGATGCCGAGTTGCCGCTCGGCGCCGCGGCTTATGCGGCGGTCGCCCTGGGCTATATCGCCGACCACAAGGAGTAATCCATGTCCCAGCAGCATAAATTCTTCCCCGGTTGGCTCGTTGTGGCCTCCGGCTTTGTCATCATGGCCACGTGTTACACGATTTTCGTTAACTGCATGAGCCTGTTTCAGCCGCTTATCGTGAGCGACTTGGGCATTTCCCTTGCTCAGTACAACATCTCCAACGCCATCTCAACCGTGGTGAGCGTTGTCGGCTCGCTTGTCATTGGCCATGTTGCCGACAAAGTGAGCGGTCGCATCTTGGGTTCCCTTACCGTTATCGCCACCTCTGCCGTTCTTGCCGGGATGAGCTTTGTCGGTGAGCTGTGGCAGGTCTACGTGCTCTTTGCCGTCTCGGGCTGCTTTGCCGTCGCCTCGACCCGCCTGCTCATTAGCCTTGTGACCGCCAACTGGTTTACGGCCAAGCGAGGTCTTGCGATCTCCATAGCACTTTCGGGCTCGGGCTTTGGAGGCGCTATTCTGTCTCCCACCGTGAGCTCGCTTATCGTGAGCGTTGGCTGGCGTTCCGCCTTCCTGGTGCTCGCGGCTATCTGCATGGTGGCGGCGCTGCCCATCACGGCCTATTCCTTCCGCACCAAGCCTTCTGAGATAGGCCTTAAGCCGCTCGGCGAGAACCCGGGCGATCCGTCCGTCTCGACAGCTGGCGACAAGGACGAGCACACGGCTCCCGAGGTTAACGTCGGTTGGTCTCGCATCAAGAAGAGCCCAGCGTTTTGGTTGCTTGTCGTCGCCTTCCTCTTTATGGGCCTCGTTAACGGTGCCATCTTGCCCAACCAGGTCACCAACATGACGAGCGTTACCGTCAACGGCGCCAAGATTGTCACGGGCGGTCACGACCCCGTGTGGGCGGGCACTGTGCTTTCGGCCTATATGGTCACCGTCGTTATCGCCAAGATTTCGCTCGGCGTCATTTACGATCGCTTTGGCCTACGTTTTGGCAACGTGTTGGGATCCGTTGCGTGCATTATCGCCTGCGTCGCCCTGTGCTTCCCCGCGACCGATCTTGGTCCCATCGTGGCTGCCGTGAGCTTTGGTGTCGGAACGTGCATGGGCACCATCACGCCCACTATTGCCGCGTCCAAGCAGTTTGGCATGGCCGATCTGGGCAAGGTCACGGGCACCATTACCTCGCTCGAGATGGTCGGCGGCACCGTGGGTGCCATTGTCTCGGGCGTGCTGTTCGATGCCACGGGCTCCTTTGCGAGCACCTGGATCGTGTGCCTGGTGTGTTCTGTGGTCATGCTCGTATTCCTGCTGGCATCCGAGCCCATCGCCGCTAAGCTGCGTGCGAGCGTGGCGGGGGAGTAGACGTCCGTCGCTCTTTTCTGTTCGCCCCGTGTTCTGTCCGTGGCCGCCTTGGAAGCCGAATGGATGCTCGTACCATCATTCGGTTTCCAAGGAGGCCACGGGCATACAAAATGATCCGTTTTCCTCTGTCCCCAACAGATCGTGTGATTCGAAGGGGGCGGAGGAAAGCGGATCGGCTGCAGCGGCGGCACGTCTGGCCGAACGAGCCCCCATACCCTCGTTCGGTCAGACGCGTCGCCGCGTTTTGTTTTTGTGCCGTATAATGACCACTACCTATGACGCGATACTAAAAGAAAGGTGTTTGCCCATGCAGGCACAGAAGGCGGAGGGAACCCGCGACCTTATCGGCGCCGAGATGCGCGCCTGGCAAAAGATGCAGCGGATCGCTGCCGGCGTGTTCGAGCCGTTTGGCTTTAAGCCCATCGAGACGCCCGCGATCGAGCAGGTGGACGTGTTTGTCCACGGCATCGGCCAGTCGACCGATGTCGTGCGCAAGGAGATGTTCCGCGTGTTTAGCGGCGCCAACCTGGAACGTGTCTTTACCGAGGGCACCGATGCCAAGCTCAAGCCCAAACAGCGCTTGGCGCTTCGTCCCGAGGGCACTGCCGGCGTGGTGCGCGCCGTCGTGGAGAACAACCTGGTGCCCCAGGGCTCCACGCCGTTTAAGGCCTACTATGCCGAGGCCATGTTCCGCGGCGAGCGCCCCCAGAAGGGCCGCCTGCGTCAGTTCCATCAGGTGGGCATCGAGTGGCTCGGTGCTCCCGATCCGGCTGCGGACGCCGAGTGCATCATTATGCTCATGGAGTTCTACAAGCGTCTGGGCTTCGATCTTTCCAAGCTCCGTCTGCTCATTAACTCGATGGGTGATGCCCAGTGCCGTCCGGCCTATCGCGAGCAGGTCAAGCAGTTCATTCTCGATCACGCCGACGAGATGTGCGATGAGTGCCGCGAGCGCGCCGAGCTCAACCCGCTGCGCGCCTTCGACTGCAAGAACGACCATTGCCGCGAGATCATGGCCGAGGCCCCGCTGATGGGCGACAACCTGTGCGACGAGTGCCGCGAGCACTACGAGCAGGTCAAGCGCTATCTGGATGCCGCCGGCATCGAGTATGTCGAGGACCCCACCCTGGTGCGCGGCCTGGACTACTACACCCGTACCGTCTTTGAGGTCGAGGCCCCCGGCGCCGGCGTCGGCTCCATCGGTGGCGGCGGCCGCTACGACGGCCTGGTCGAGCTCGAGGGCGGCAAGCCCACGGCCGGTGTCGGCTTCGCCGTCGGTTTTGAGCGCGCCCTGCTGGCCCTGCAGGCCTTTGGCAGCGACCTGGGTGCCGATGAGGCTCCGTGTGTCTACGTTGCCAACGCCGGCAAGGAACTGCGTCAGAACGTTTTTGCCATTACGCAGAAGCTTCGCGCCGCAGGCATCGTGACCGAGGCAGACTATCAGGGTCGTTCGCTCAAGGCTCAGTTTAAGCAGGCCGACAAGGTGGGCGCCAAGCTCATTTTGGTCTTGGGCGGCGACGAGCTTGCCGCCGGCAAGGTCAAGGTGCGCGACATGCAGAGCCATGACGAGGTGCTGGTCGATCTGGCCAACGTGGTCGAGGCGGTTCGAGAGCGCCTGTAGCGCATCATTTTGAGCTGCGGGTCCGCTAACGCGTCCCGCTCGCGGCGAACGATTGTTACGGGGGTGTTTCGCTTTTATGCGGAATGTCCCCGTTTGCATATGCCGCCCACCGAGAAATACGACCATTTGGGGCAAAAAGCCTTGCAATGCAGAAAATACTTTTGTGTGGTAAAGCGCAATCAGTGTCGAAAGTATTTCTCAAGTGCCTATAATGAATACCGCATGTTACGTGCATAGAAGGAGGAATGGGAGGAAACGTGGCTGAGAACCTAAGCAACCAGTCTGTACCCGAAGCCGCGGCGCGCGTCGCTGCCGTGGTCAACCGCCTCGTTAACCGAATCGGCTCGAATGCCGAGTCCAGGGAGCGTCTCGCCGAGATTGAGATTCCCGAGGAGCTGCGCGACAACCTTGCGCTGTTCCTGCGCCTGGAGCGCCGTGTGCTTAGCGAGTATGATCCCGAGATCGCGGACCTGTTCGACAAGATTCTGTCGGCCGAGATCGTGGCCAATGCCGGCAACCCCGGTAGCCGTGCCGCCGACGAGGCCGTCGACGAGCAGGGCGTGCCCACCGCCGACGAGCCCACTGCTGTGGCGTTTCGCGAGGTCGTCGATTTGATCGACAGCCTACCGCTCGATAAGCAGCAGGTTATCGTCCGCGCCTTTACGAGCTTCTTCCATCTGGCAAACCTGTCGGAGGAGAACTACCGTGTGAAGCAGCTGCGCGAGCGTGAGGCCGGCGCATCGACCGATACCGAGGTCGATCCCGCCAACGAACTCACCGTCGCCTATCACCAGCTGGTGGATGAGATGGGTGTCGAGGGCGCCAACGAGCTGCTCGGCAAGCTTGAGTTCCATCCCGTCTTTACCGCGCATCCCACCGAGGCCCGTCGCAAGGCCGTCGAGGGCAAGATTCGCCGTATCTCTAACCTGCTGGAGGAGCGTCCGCGTCTGGGCGGCTCCGACCTGGTGGAGAACGAGCGCCATATGCTGCAGGAGATCGACGCCCTGGTGCGTACGAGCCCCATCGCGCTCAAGAAGCCCACGCCGGTCGAGGAAGCCGATACCATCATCGACATCTTCGATAACACGCTGTTCGACGTCATCCCCGTCATCTATCGTCGCTTTGACGACTGGGTGCTGGGTGACAAGGCCGGTACCGTGCCGCCGCTGTGCCCGGCGTTCTTCCATCCCGGCAGCTGGATCGGTTCCGACCGCGACGGTAACCCCAACGTCACCGCCAAGGTGAGCCGTGAGGTCGCCGCCAAGTACTTCACCCACATGGTGCTCAAGCTCGAGGACAAGTGCCGCCGCATCGGCCGCAACCTCACGCTCGAGGCCACCTACAGCAAGCCGTCTGCCGAGCTCATCAACCTGTGGAACCATCAGGTCGAGATGAGTGCGCATTACACGGCCCGCGCCGAGCTTATCTCCGAGCACGAGCCGCATCGCGCCGTCATGCTCGTCATGGCCGACCGTCTGAACGCCACCGTACGCCGTATCACCGACACCATGTATCACAGCGCCGACGAGTTCCTAGATGACCTGCGCGTCGTCCAGCGTTCGCTGGCTGCCTGCGGTGCCGTCCGTGCCGCCTACGGCCCGGTGCAGACCATCATCTGGCAGGTCGAGTCCTTCGGCTTCCATATGGTCGAGATGGAGTTCCGTCAGCACTCCGTGGTGCATGCCCGCGCCCTTAAGGATATCCACGAAAACGGTATCCATGGCGACCTGCAGCCCATGACGCGCGAGGTCATCGACACCTTCCGCGCTATCGGCTCCATCCAAAAGCGCTACGGCAAGAAGATGGCACACCGCTACATCATCTCGTTTACCAAGAGTGCCCAGCATGTGGCCGACGTCTTTGAGCTGGCCCACCTGTCCTTCGCACACGAGGAGGACGTTCCCGAGCTCGACGTGATCCCGCTGTTCGAGCAGCTCGAGGACCTCGAGGGCTGTGTTGACGTGCTCGACCAGATGCTTACGCTGCCCGTGGTGCAGAAGCGTCTTGCCCAGACCAACCGCCGCATGGAGGTTATGCTGGGTTACTCCGACTCCTCCAAGGATGCCGGTCCTACCACGGCCATGCTTGCGCTGCACTCCGCGCAGGAGCGCATCGCCAAGTGGGCCGAGAAGAACGATATCGACCTGGTGCTCATGCACGGTCGCGGCGGCGCCGTGGGCCGTGGTGGCGGCCCGGCCAACAAGGCCGTACTGGCGCAGCCCAAGGGTTCAGTCAACTGCTTCTTTAAGCTCACCGAGCAGGGTGAGGTCATCTTTGCCCGTTACGGCAACCGCACGCTGGCTCAGCGCCATGTTGAGTCCGTTGCCGCCGCAACGCTTTTGCAGTCGGCCCCGAGCGTCGAGAAGACCAACACCGAGACCACGCAGAAGTTCTGGGATATGGCCGAGAAACTCAACGCCGCAAGCCACGAGCGCTATCTGGACCTGCTGAACACCGAGGACTTTGCACCGTGGTTCTCGACTGTGACGCCGCTGACCGAGGTCGGTCTGCTGCCGATCGGCTCGCGTCCCGCCAAGCGCGGCTTGGGTGCCAAGTCGCTCGACGACCTGCGTACCATTCCGTGGATTTTCAGCTGGAGCCAGGCACGCATTAACCTGGCCGCTTGGTACGGCCTGGGCACCGCCTGCGAGCAGCTGGGCGATCTTGACCAGCTCAAGGCTGCCTACCAGGAGTGGCCATTCTTCCGCACCTTTATCGATAACATCGAGATGTCGATTGCTAAGACCGATCAGCGCATTGCCAAGATGTATCTGCATCTGGGCGACCGCGATGATCTGTCCAAGAAGGTCTTTACCGAGATGCAGCTCACCCGCAAGTGGGTCCTTGCCATCGTTGGTGACGAGTGGCCGCTGCAGCGTCGTCGCGTGCTCGGCTGTGCCGTTCGCGTGCGTAACCCCTACGTCGACGCCCTGTCCATCGCCCAGGTCCGCGCCCTCCGCGAGGTGCGTATGAACCAGGACGAGATGGCCGAGGAGAAGAAGGCCGAGTACATGAGCCTGATTCTTTCGACTGTGACCGGCGTCTCGGCAGGTCTGCAAAACACGGGGTAATCGATAGCCCTGTGGCTCTCACCGGGGCCCGACGGGTTTCCCTCTGAATGCGTCCTCGCACTTGAAGCCCCCTTATCCTGCTCCTTCGGAGCTGCGGATAAGGGGGCTTCGTGCTGCGGAATGCATTCAGAGGGAAACCCGTCGGGCCCCTTCGTCCTCGGTCCTCTGGAATTAAAGCTGAGGAGAAGAATGGCGCGCTTCGCGCATAGCGTGGAGTGCGGTGAGGGCTTCTTGCGTCCTGCGGAGTGTGCCTAAAAGTAAACTTATGGCGGGCCTTGCGATGTCCAGCTTCAGCGGAAGGCCGCTGGGTGAGGGTGGTGCCTGGGGCGACGTGCAAAAAACGGAGTTTTCAGCAGCCAAAGATCGATGCATAAGGCCATAGCCGGCCCTCGCTGCCTTTGTTGATGATTTTGCAAGACAATTGGGCCTTGGCGATGCTCATATATGGCTGGTTTCTCGCCGCATGTTATCCAGATGGGACGAGTCATGAGGACAATCTACCTTTTGAAAGACTTTTGACACCAAAATCTTATCTTGCGATGCTGAATATTCGCAAAAATGCACGCTCCGGAGGGGGCTACCATGTTGCGGTTCGAAACCCAATGCGTCATTCTATGCAGTATATTGACCTATTTATGCAAGATAGCTTACACGCGCATGCCACAGGATTGATGTTTGCCTCGGCGCTGCGTAATCCACCCTGCCCATAGCTTCTTTGACAGGAGGCCGCGGTCCCTCTTGGGATCGCGGCCGTTTTGTTGTGGGTCAAATATGAACGTTGTGTTAACGACTCGGTGGACGGTGGCGTTTTTCAGTGAGCGGCGTATCCTTCCAACGGTTTATCTAGTGTGTCAGTTGAAAGGAAGAGGGCGCTCGTCATTGTTTGAATGTGAACTGCCGTTTGACCACAAGACATTGCATCTGGAGCTCGAGGATAAGAACTTCGCGGGTGTGATGGAAGGTCACCAAAACGAGTTTAAGACTGCAAAATCGCAGGAAGAGCTGGTAGAGGAGTCGCTTGCCAACCCTTATGGATCGCCTTCGCTCGAGGAGCTTTGCGCTGGCAAGAAGGATATTGTCATCATTAGCTCCGACCATACGCGCCCCGTTCCCTCGCGTGTGACGATGCCTATTCTGCTGCATCACATCTACTCCGCTGCGCCTGAGGCGCGCGTTCGCATTCTGGTTGCTACGGGTATGCATCGTCCGTCGACGCACGAGGAACTCGTCAACAAGTATGGCGAGGAGATCGTTGCCAACGAGGAAATTGTCATGCACGTCGCGACCGACGACAGCATGATGGAAAAGATTGGCACCCTGCCTTCTGGTGGCGAGTGCATCATCAACAAGATTGCCGCCGATTGCGATCTACTGCTTGCCGAGGGCTTTATTGAGCCGCATTTCTTTGCCGGTTTTTCTGGCAGCCGCAAGTCCGTGCTGCCCGGCATCGCCAGCTACAAGACCATCATGTACAACCACAACGGCCAGTTTGTGAACGATTCCCATTCGCGCGCCGGCAACCTGTGCCACAACCACGTGAGCGAGGACATGTTTGCCGCTGCCGAGATGGCTCACCTTGCCTTTGTGCTCAACGTGGTGCTCAACGGCAAGCACGAGGTCATCGGCTCCTTTGCCGGCGACATTCACAAGGCGCACGAGGCCGGCTGCGAGTTCGTGAAGAGTCTTGCCGGCGTTGAGCCCGTCGAGTGCGAGATTGCCATCACCACCAACGGTGGCTATCCGCTCGATCAGAACGTCTATCAGGCCGTGAAGGGCATGTGCGCTGCCGAGGCCACACTTCCCGAGGGCGGCGTGATCATCGATGTCGCCGGTTGCGCCGATGGTCACGGTGGCGAGGGCTTCTATCACAACATCGCTGACAACGATCCGGCAGAGTTTGAGTGCGCCTGCATCGACCGTCCTAAGGACGAGACCCTGCCCGACCAGTGGACGAGCCAGATCTTTGCCCGCATCCTGGCGCATCACCCTGTGATCATGGTCACCGACCTGTGCGATCACCAGATGCTCAAGGATATGCATATGACGCCGGTCAACACCCTCGAGGAGGCGCTCAAGCTCGCCTTTGAAATGAAGGGTGCCGATGCCAAGGTAGCCGTCATTCCCGATGGCCTGGGCGTTGTCGTCGCTCAGCACTAGCGCGCGGCCTAAACGAATCGTTTGTAACCGACAAGAAAGATAAGGTTTTATGCTTACCAAGCTCCTCTGCGAATTCGGCGCAACGGCCCTCATGATCATCTTTGGCGTGGGCGTACACTGCGATACCGTGCTTAAGGGCACCAAGTATCAGGGCTCCGGCCACATGTTTGCCATCACCACCTGGTCTTTTGGCATCTCGGTCTGCCTGTTTGTCTTTGGCGGCGCCGTGTGCATGAACCCGGCTATGGTGCTTGCCCAGTGCATCGTCGGTCTGGTGCCGTGGAGCAGCTGCATCCCCTTCATGATTGCCGATATGCTCGGCGGCTTTGTGGGCGCCGTAATCGCTTGGTTTATGTATACCGATGAGTTCAAGGCTTCCGAGGGCGTCGTCGACCCCATTGCCCAGCGCAACATCTTCTCGACCAACCCCACCACCGAGGGCACGAACTATGCCCGCAACTTCTTCTGTGAGGCTATCTGCACCTTTGTGTTCATCAGCGCCATCCTTGCTGCCGCTAGCCGCGCCGGCGAGAACGTTCTGATGCTCGCTATCTGCGTCGGCCTGATCGTTTGGGCCGTTGGCATGGGCATGGGTGGCATCACCGGCTTCGCCATGAACCAGGCACGCGACCTTGGTCCTCGCATGGCCTATCAGGTGCTTCCGATCAAGAACAAGGCTGACAACAACTGGAAGTACGGCCTGCTCGTTCCTGGCATCGCTCCGTTTATCGGTGCCGCTCTGGCCGCGCTGTTTGTGCACGGTTTCTTGGGCATGTTCTAGTCCAAGGCCACATAGTTGTCCGCTGGCCGCATGGGGTAACTTCCCAGCGCGTCCTCGGACATGAAAGAACCCCCGCTGCGCACTTGAACTGCACCCCAAAACCTGGACGGCTTAAATAAGAACTACGCCGCAAGGGACTGTCTCCGGAACTCCTCCGGGGTCAGTCCCTTCAGTTTAACCTGGCGCCTCCTCGT
>NZ_JBQHTS010000019.1:0-42406 GCF_052065595.1 Collinsella sp. HCP28S3_E12 | reverse complement strand
CGGTCCCGTTCCGAACCCGGAAGCTAAGCCCCATCGCGCCGAGAGTACTGCGGGGCCAGCCCGTGGGAGGCCAGGGCGCCGCTGACCGGTGGACGGCACCGAGCCGTCATCGAGAATCGAGAAGGGGGAGGCCTCGCGGCCTCCCCCTTTTTTGCGCTATATACAAGCTGTGCCTTGTGAGCGGACTCTTCCTTTGACTCTCTTACTGTTTGGCTGTTTTTTGAACCGTCGCTTTGTATTTGCGCGATAATTACTCGCATTGACGTTAGGGAGGGCTTGATGTTTACCGTTTTCGTTTTGGGCAATATTGCTTCGGGTAAATCGACTGCCTGCCGCTTTCTGGAATCTCGCGGAGCCCTGCTTATCGATTTAGATGTTCTTGCCAAATCGCTGTACGTACCGGGGTCGGATATCGTCAATGCTCTTGCTGAAGAGTTTGGCTGGGATATTTTGGACGAGGATGGCGGTGTTCGACGTAACGTTCTCGCTTCTCGAGCTTTTGTTTCTCCCGATACGGTTGCAAGGCTCAATAGTATTGTTCACCCCGCTCTCATTGAGCAGCTTTCGCTGAGGATTCTCGATCCTGCTTGCTGTACGGTTTCGTCCCCCCGCTATCCCTTTGCGGCGGTCGAAGTATCTGCTCCGACTGGCTTTGAGGATGCCTTTGGCCTTGCGGATGAAATTATGGTTGTTAGCGCTCCTTTAGCGGTCCGTCGCGAACGCGCTATTCACCGTGGTATGGAGCCATCCGATTTTGATGCTCGCTGTGCTTGCCAACCCGATGAGTCTTCGCTTTGCAGTCTCGCCACGACCGTGATTGATAACGCAGCGGGCGACAGCTCGCTCTTTGAACAACTGGACGCGTGGCTTGCTCGCCATGGCCTTATGGATGCTATGGATAAGGAGACGACAGATGCCTAAGACGCGTTTCTTTACGTGGTATCGCCTTGTGCCGCTGGTTGTCGTTTTCGTCTTTGGCCTTATCTCGCTCGTTTACTCGTGTGCTCCCGCCGCTTTCTTTAAACCGTTCTATCCGATTGACTATGAGGCGTATGTAAAGCAGTCCAGTATTTCGCATAATCTCGATCCGTATCTGGTGTGTGCCGTCATCAAGTCGGAATCAAATTGGGATCCCGAGGCGGAATCAAACCAGGGCGCCCAAGGTCTCATGCAACTTATGCCCGAAACCGCTCAGGATATGATCGCTAAGGGCCTTGTCGACGGGGATGAGTATTCTGCCGATAACCTGAATGACCCCGCTTCGAATATCGAATTTGGGTGCGCGTACCTCTCGTACCTGTTGACGTATTTCAATGGTTCGACGGATAGCGCTATTGCTGCTTACAATGCCGGAATGGGCAATGTCGATGGGTGGGCGCAGCAAAACACATCGCTCCATAACGCGATTGCCTTTCCCGAGACGCAAGCCTATTTGATTCGTGTCAATAATGCCTGGATTCGCTATAAGACCCTCTATCCCGACCGGTTCGTATAGGACTATGCCTGCCGCCTGCGTATACTGCAGATGTATGAGTTAGGAGTATCCATGGCGGATTTTGAAGTTGAGCGTGTTGGCGGAGAGCTCAAACGTTTTGGCGTTGAGGGCTCCGAGGTACCGTTTGAGGTCGTGTCTCCCTATGAGCCTGCAGGTTCACAGCCTAAGGCCATTGAGTCGCTTGTGCAGGGTGTGAGGGAAGGAGACCGCTATCAGGTTTTGCTTGGCGTGACCGGCTCGGGCAAGACCTTTACCATGGCCAAGACCATCGAAGCTCTCGGTAAGCCAACGCTGGTCATGGCCCCCAACAAAACCCTCGCCGCCCAGCTTGCGAGCGAGCTCAAAGAATTCTTTCCCAACAACGCCGTGGTCTACTTCGTCTCGTACTACGACTACTATCAGCCCGAGGCATATGTGCCGCAAAGCGATACGTATATCGAGAAGGATGCTTCGATTAACGAAGAAGTCGAGATGCTTCGACATCAGGCGACCGCCTCGTTGCTTTCTCGACGCGATGTGATCGTCGTTGCTTCGGTGTCCTGCATCTATGGCATCGGCTCTCCTGAGGACTATGCGGGGCTGGCGCCGAATGTCGACAAGAAAGTACCGCTCGAGCGCGATGACTTTATCCATGCGCTCATCGACATTCAGTACGACCGGAACGACTATGACTTGGCGCGTGGCACCTTCCGCGTGCGCGGTGATGTTGTCGATGTGTATCCGCCCTATGCCGAGCATCCGTTGCGATTTGAGTTCTTTGGCGATGAGGTCGAGCTTATCGCCGAAATCGATGAGGTTACCGGTGAGATGCTTCGTGAGTATGAGGCTATTCCCGTGTGGCCGGCATCGCACTATGTGACCGAGAAGCCCAAGGTCAAGGCGGCCTTGAAGTCAATCAGTGAAGAGTGCGAGAAGCGCGTGGCGGAGCTCAAGGCGACCGACAAGTTGCTCGAGGCGCAACGTCTACAGCAACGGACCGATTATGACCTCGAGATGCTCGAGACCATGGGCTTTTGCAACGGCATCGAGAACTACTCGCGTCATCTGGACGGGCGTAAGCCGGGTGAACCGCCGTTTACCTTGATTGACTACTTCCCCAAGGACATGCTCTGCATCATAGACGAGAGCCACGTGACGGTGCCACAGATTCGCGGCATGCACGAAGGCGACCGATCGCGCAAAGTTACGCTTGTTGAGCATGGTTTTCGCCTGCCCTCGGCGCTCGACAATCGTCCGCTTCGCTTCGATGAGTTTGAGGCGAGGATTCCGCAGTTCATCTATGTTTCGGCAACGCCGGGCGACTACGAGCTGCGGGTGAGCCAAAACGACGTGGAGCAGATTATTCGTCCGACCGGCCTGCTCGATCCCAAGATCGACGTGCGTCCCGTTCGCGGTCAGATTGACGATCTTGAGGACGAGATTCGCGAGCGCGTTGCCCGCAAGGAGCGCGTGCTGGTGACCACGTTGACCAAGCGCATGGCCGAGGACCTGACCGACCATCTACTTGATGCGGGCATTAAGGTCAATTACATGCACTCTGATACGGCGACAATGGACCGTGTCGAGATCCTGCGAACGCTGCGCGAGGGCAAGATCGATGTTCTCGTTGGCATCAACCTGCTTCGCGAGGGCTTGGATCTTCCCGAGGTCTCACTGGTGGCAATTCTCGATGCCGATAAGGAAGGCTTCTTGCGCAACCGCCGTTCGCTGATTCAGACGATTGGCCGTGCGGCCCGTAACGCCGATGGCGAAGTCATCATGTATGCAGACGTTGTGACCGATTCGATGAAAGCGGCCATCGAGGAGACGCGGCGCCGTCGCGAGATTCAGATGGCATATAACGAAGAACATGGCATTGTGCCCAAGACAGTGCGCAAGGCCATCAACGACATCTCAAGTTTTATTGCCGAGGCCGAAAAAACTGTGGGCTCCAAGGGACGCTCGAAGGGCGACTCTCTTGGCCATGGCGCATTCTATACGCCCGATGAGTCGGGCGAGGGCGGTGTGCCGGAAACGGTGGCGCCCGAGCAGACACTTGCGGAACAGTTGGAAGAACTACCGCATGACGAGCTTGTGCGGATCGTCGAAACCATGGAAGAGGATATGCGTAACGCTTCTGCCGTCATGGACTTTGAGGAGGCGGCGCGCCTGCGTGATGCTGTCGTTCAGATTCGGGCGATGCTCGAGGGTGCGTCTGAGGACGAGACGATCGAGCGCTTGCGTTCGCAGGCCCGCAAGGGTTCCACGTTCGCATCGGGTAGAAAACGCCAGGGTGCACGGTTTAAGAAATAGCGAACAGGCCCCGAGTTCCCTGTGGAGCTCGGGGCCTGTGTCTTTTGCGCGCTGGAATTCGTTCGCTAGAGGTCTGCGATCAGGGCTTCGGCACAACGGATACCGTCGGTGGCCGCGCTCATGATGCCTCCGGCATATCCAGCTCCCTCACCACAAGGGTAGAGGCCCGGGGTCGACACGGCATGGCACGTTCGGTCTCGGGTGACAGTGACCGGTGAGCTCGAACGAGTCTCCACGCCGGTAAGAACGGCATCGGGGCGGTCGTAGCCCCGTAGCTTTTTTCCGAGTAGGGGAAGTCCCAGGCGGAGCGACTCGACGATATGCTGCGGCAGGGCTTCGTCAATTGCCGTCCAGGTCACACCGAGCGGATAGGTGGGCTTTACCTTTCCGGGCGCCTTGCTGGCGCGTCCTGCGAGGAAATCTCCGACGAGTTGTGCCGGTGCGTTCCAGTTGGAACCGCCCAGGCGATAGGCGGCCGCCTCGCAGGCGCGCTGGAGCTCGATGCCGGCGAGCGGGTCATCGTCGGGAAGGTCCTCAGGCGTGACGTTAACGAGCAGGGCGGCATTTGCGTTACGGCCGTCGCGGGCATTGAGGCTGGCGCCGTTGACGCACAGGTGGCCCTGCTCGGAAGAGGCGGCGACAACCTGCCCGCCGGGGCACATGCAAAACGAGAACACGCTGCGGCCGTTGGGAAGATGGGCGACGAGTTTGTAGGGGGCTGCTCCGAGGGCAGGATGTCCCGCCGAGGCTCCATATTGGGCTCGGTCGATGTCGCGCTGCGGATGCTCGATGCGAACGCCCATGGCAAAGGTCTTTTGTGCGAGGGCCACGTTGTGGTCCTTAAGGAGTTCAAAAATATCGCGAGCAGAATGCCCGCAGGCGAGGATGAGGTGCTTTGTCTCAATTGGCTCGTAAGCGGCGTCTTGGGACGATTGGACATCAATACCGGTGATGGCGCCAGACGCGTCGATGCGAATGTCGACGAGTTTTGTTCGATAACGGACGATACCTCCGAGCTGCTCGATGCGCTGGGATATAGCGGTAACAACCGTGGGAAGGATGTCGGAGCCAATGTGCGGCTTGGCATCCCACAGAATATTGCGGGGCGCACCCGCCTCGACGAAGGTATCGAGGATGAGGCGATGGGCGGGATTTTTGGTTCCCGTATTGAGCTTGCCGTCCGAGAAGGTCCCCGCGCCGCCCAGGCCAAACTGGATATTGCTCTCGGGGTCGAGGATACGCTCCTTTAGAAAGAGGTCGATCGCATGCGAGCGGCGAAATGCCGGGTCGCCGCGCTCGATGAGCAAGGGCTTCAGACCCGCTTCGGCAAGGGTGAGTGCGGCGAAAAGGCCGGCACATCCGGCACCGACGACGACGGGGCGCTCTTTGGGTGCGCTAGAAACGGGGGAGGGGAATGAAGGCTCATCGTCTTCTATCGCGCGTACGCGCGAGCGGTCACGCTCGGCAACGCTGTCGACCGCTTCTCGCTCGAGGTGGGGACTAGTCAGCTCAACACGAAAGCTCAGGATAAAATGGACGTCTCGTTTTTTGCGAGCGTCGATTGACTTGCGGTGGAGCTCGATGGACTTGATCTCGGAGTCCTTGCAACGCAGGACGCGCTTGGCGAATCGCTTGCCAACAATGAGGCAGGCATTTTCATCGCCGGCTTCATCGAGTGACGCGTTGACTTGGGTGAGTTCGATCATCGAGGTCTCCTTAGAGGCAAGAAAGAGGCCGTCCGGTATCCCAGACGGCCCGAATGCGTTTTTGATTATAGACTGTGCGGCTACAGGCTGCTTGCAGCGCGAATGCCCGAGATCCAGGCCCA
This sequence comes from Collinsella sp. HCP28S3_E12, assembly GCF_052065595.1. Classification (NCBI taxonomy): domain Bacteria; kingdom Bacillati; phylum Actinomycetota; class Coriobacteriia; order Coriobacteriales; family Coriobacteriaceae; genus Collinsella; species Collinsella sp. HCP28S3_E12. Next base: position 36,791 of record NZ_JBQHTS010000019.1, on the reverse strand, counting down.
CGCAAGGTTAAAGCCTCCGCAATCGGCGTCGATGTCGAGCGCTTCGCCGCAGACGTAAAGCGGGGCGTCGACAACGCTGCACGCGTGTAGACTGGGTGTTGAGATGCTCTCGACAGATACGCCACCACGCGTGACCTGCGCCGAGCGCTCCTCGGCTGTTCCCTCGACGAGCAACTTAAAGTGCTTGAGGAACGAGACCAGGTGGACGACATCGTTGGAGCCTGGATGGCACTGCTCGAACGCTGTGCAGACGACGCGGGAGAGTTGCGGGGCGAGCATGCCGTCGAGCCAACGGGGATCGCGGGGCGAAAAGCCGCCGAGCAGCTCAACGCGCCGGTTAAGCATATCGAGCAACTCGTCTTTAGAGAGGTCGGGGAAAACGTCGAGCAAGATCGTATCGCCGCGCTGGATACGACGGGAGAGGTTGAAGACAGCGACGCCCGAGATACCGAAGGTTCGAAACAGTACTTCACCGTCTTCGTGCCAGAGCTCACTATGGTTACGGGTGAGCGTCAAGCGGGCGCGGACGCGCAGACCATCCAACGTCTTGAGTGCCGCCCGATCGCCGACGACCGTTGCCGATACGGGGCAGAGGATGGGGCGCAGCGAAGTGAGGGGGAGGCTAAACGTATCGGCGATACCGGTGGGGTTGCCACCCGTGGCGATAATTACGGCATGTGCCTCCAGGGCCTCGTTCTTGCGAGGGACATCGGCGAGTGCTTTCCGAAGCGAGCGGAGCTCCGATTTTCGGTCGTCGTGCTTTTTTGCCTTGAGCGCCCGCGCTGGACGGTTTATTTGGAGTGCCCAGCCTTCGGAAGCTTTGTGCGCCGAGGCAACGTTGGCCCCGCAGACTAAGGTGATACCTAGGCGGTCGCAAACGTTGAGAAGCGCGTCGCGTACCGATTCGGCGCGAAGGGAGCGCGGGTACAGCCGGCCTTCCTCGGAGGTTGTCATGATGCCCAGCGAGGAGAAGAAACCCATAAGCTCTTGTTCGGGCTGGGGGCCCATGACGGATTCGACGAATGCGGGGTGGTTATACCGCTGTGGATCAATCGATTCGTTGGAGAGGTTGCAGCGACCGTTGCCGGTCGCAAGGAGCTTAAGGCCGCAGGCGACATCGCGCTCAACGATGCAGACGCTTTTGCCAGCGCGTGCGGCCGTAATGGCGGCGGCGAGGCCTGAAGCCCCGCCGCCGATTACCAGGACGTCATAGAAGGCGCTCGTGTTCACTTAGGCCTCGTCGGTCTCGTGCGGGGCAATGGCCTCGACGGCAGAGACTGCCTGGGGCAACATGCCATCGGGCAGCGCGGTCTCGACCTCGCCCTTATCGCAGGCCTCGGCGAGTGCCGGATTAATGGGAAGCTGGCCCAAGATGTCGAGGTTATAGCGCTCTGCGACCTCGGGGAGCTTGCTCTTGCCAAAGACCTCGATCTTCTTGCCGCAGTCGGGGCACTCAATATAGCTCATGTTCTCGACAATGCCCAGAATGGGGACGTTCATCTTCTCGGCCATGTTAACCGCCTTGGCGACGATCATCGAGACCAGATCCTGCGGGCTCGTGACGATGACGATGCCGTCGACGGGCAGCGACTGGAAGACGGTGAGCGCGACGTCGCCTGTTCCCGGAGGCATGTCGACCAGCAGATAGTCGATGGGGCCCCACGAGGTCTCGCTCCAGAACTGCCTAATGGCGCCTGCGATGACAGGACCGCGCCAAAGGACGGGGTCGGTCTCGTTTTGGAGCAGCAGGTTGGAGCTCATGACCTTGACGCCGTGCTCGGAGATTTCGGGCAGCATAAGGTTGCCAAGGGCATGGACGTGGCGTCCGCTCATACCGAACATCTTGGGGATAGAGGGACCGGTGATGTCGGCATCGAGGACGCCGACCTTGTGGCCGTGACGGGCAAGCTCGGTGGCGATGGCACCGGTGACAAACGACTTGCCGACACCGCCCTTGCCGGAAAGCACGGCGATGACGCGTTTGACCTCGGACAGCGTGTTCTCCTCAAATTGCGACGGCGACGTTTGTCCGCCGGCGGCCTGTGCGTGCTCGCAACCCATGTATGACTCCTTTGTATATGTTGGGGCCGGAGCCCCGTGATGTGACACGAGCGTCATTGTACCCTCGTTTGCGAGCGGGAGTCATTTGTGATGCATTTGGGCCGAGTGTGCTTGCAATACGATGGGCCCAAGCGAATGAGCGGGCTTACTGAACTTTGCTGGCGAACTCGAGGTATTGCATGCGCTGCAGCTTGTCGATCGTCGAGGCGTATGGGCTGTCTTCAGATTCCAAATCGTAGCGCAGCCCGTCGGCACCAAGATAGCCGGCGACATTGATGGTGGGCACATCTGACCTTGTTGCAAGCAGAGCCTTTTGATAGTCGGTGAGCGGGGCGCCGATCTTATTAAGGGTAATGGCTGCAATCTCGTTTGCCCCGACGGTGTCGTAGACGTTGAGCTCGGTATTGCCGGCGATTTCATAGTTAGCCCAGACGAAATAGGTCGACTGATAGATACGGAAAGCGTGGCTTGCCGTATCTTCCTGAGGGTACAGCTCGTCGTTGAGAGTCGTTGCGGCGCTCGGCTGATGGTCGCCAAAAAAGACAAGGACAACCGGTCTTCCGATATTGCGGAGCTCGTTGATAAAGTACTCGAGGTCCCGGTCGGATGCGTTGATGCAGGTAAGATAGGTGTTGAGCGCGCTATTGGCGCCCTCGCTGGCTCCCTCGACCCAATAGTTTGTCAGCTCTTCGGCGGGAACGGTGCCATAGTCGTAGCCGCCGTGATTTTGCATCGTGACGTCAAAGATGAACTGCGGGGCTTCGTCGGTTCTAAGCAGGTCGAGTATCTTGTCGTAGGTGGCGTAGTCGCATACGCCGGCATGGTAACAGGGCGCACCTTCGAAATCGCCGATTGAAAGAAAGTCTCCAAAGCCCAGCTGCTGATAGATTTTATCTCGATGGTAGTTGACGGGGTTTTGCGGGTGCATAGCGGTAGCGGTATACCCAAGCTCCTTAAGGTCCTTTGCCAGGCTGTTGACGCCATTCATCTGATATAGCTGATAGGGGATTTTGCCTAATCCGACAAAGGCCGTTGTCGCTCCGGTCAAAAATTCGAATTCGGAGTTCGCCGTTCCGCCACCGGCGACCGAAGCGAGCATGGTGCCGCGAACAAGTGTGTCGGGAAGCGAGTTGTAGAATGCGGGGCCGGTGTACCCGGCCGCCTGGAGCTGCTCAAAGCACGAAAGGTCGCTAAAACTCTCGTTCATGACGGCAACAATCGTCGGCTTGATTTCATTGAACTGGGCAACGGCCGCCGCGCGCTGCTCGCTCGAGCCATACGTGCTGTCGTAGGTGGCGGCGAGCTCTTGCTCGATGCTCTGCGCCTCATCGGGCGTATAGTCTTCGGGCTTCTCAATGGGCAACTCGTTGACCATTTCGGTGAACGAAGTGATAAAACCCTGAGACGCATACGTGGTGATGGGCTGCCAACGGTCAAATCCAAAATTCAGCGCCTGCTCCAAGTCGATGCTGGAAAAGCCCGAGAGCCCCACAACGGTCACTAGCAGAAAAGCGCAGAGGTTAGCGGCGATTGCGGGGAAGACATGGGTGGGCGTACGGAGCTTTCTCGGTCGAATAAGCGAAAGAAGCCCCAGGGAAATCTCTAGCAGGGCTAGAGAGGTTACGATTCCGGCGGTAAAGGTAAACTCGTATCCCTCGCTCACTTCCATTGCGGTGCCAAGGGCCAAGATATCGCTTGGCAGGATGGCCTCGCCTTTAAACGTTATGACGAAGTGCTCGGCAATGCCAAGGATGCAACAGACGACGGGCACGAGGACCATGACGCCTCCATGACGCTGTCCCAGCAAATAAAGGGAGAGCAGAACCGTCGCGAGCAGCCCGACGGAAAACCCGAATGAGTTGGCGGGAATGCGATAGAACGTTTCGTTGCAGGAAATTTCGAGTGAAACGAACGAGAGCGCTGAAACAGCGGCGATGACAAGGATGTCACGGCAAATACAGGCAACCGTTCCCGTCGCAAGATCGGTTTGGTCGATAAGTCCCGAAACCAAAGGCTCGACAAGAAGTATGACGGCGGCAGCACCGAGCGCCGAATAAGAAAGGACCCATAGGGAACTGCCCTCATTTACGAGCAATTGATTCGTAATCCATGCAGCTACCATGCCGAGCGGGATGAGGAGCGTCGCGCACCAAAAGACGCGGGCAATGGGCGGCTTTTCATTGTGTTTGATTGAAAAATACACGCGCACGACGACGGTGGCCACGATAAGGACGGCGATGAATATGGGCAGATTGGCCATGTCGCTCGAAGTGATTTCAAGGGGGATATCTTCGGTCATGGACGTTCCTCTGTTACAGCAAATTAAGTTCAGTGATTAGATTACTGTAACCTTTCCACGGCATTTCGAGAAACAAAGCGCCCGATACGCAAAGCTAAAGGTCTGCGAATCTTGTATTACGAACATCTGTGCGCGTCGAGTGCGCTAAACTCATCGGCAGTATGATTCGATGCAATAGGAGGCAAGGAGCTTCCATGTCTGATTCTTCTATCGTTATTCGCGGCGCTCGTGAGCACAACCTCCGTGATATCGATGTTTCCATTCCGCGTGACCAACTCGTGGTCATTACCGGTCTTTCTGGCTCGGGCAAGAGCTCGCTGGCATTTGACACTATCTATGCCGAGGGCCAGCGTCGATACGTCGAGAGCCTTTCGAGCTATGCGCGCCAGTTCTTGGGCCAGATGGACAAACCCGACTTGGATTCAATCGACGGCCTTTCGCCGGCGGTGTCGATCGATCAAAAGACGACGTCTAAAAACCCTCGCTCGACGGTTGGCACCGTAACCGAGATTTATGACTATCTGCGCCTGCTGTTCGCCCGTGTGGGCACCCCGCACTGTCCCGAATGCGGCCGCGTCATTGAGCGCCAGACGACCGACCAGGTTGCCGACAAGGTCTTGGCGGCGGGGGAGGGTCGCCGCGCGTTTGTGCTGGCACCGGTGGTGCGCGGGCGAAAAGGCGAGTACACCAAACTGTTTGAGGACCTTCGCGCCGAGGGCTTTAGCCGCGTGCGTGTCGACGGTGAAGTGCGCTCACTCGACGATCCAATCGATCTGGACAAGAAGTTCAAGCACGATATCGAGGTCGTGGTCGATCGCATCGTGATCCGTGAGAACTCTCTGGGCCGTATCGCCGAGTCCGTTGAGCAGGCGACCGCGCTGGCTCACGGCAATGTAAATGTGTACATGCTGCCCGATCGTGATGCTCCCGAGGGGACCGAGGGCGAGCTGCTGGAGTATTCGTTGGCCTTGGCGTGCCCGGAGCATGGACACTCCATCGACGATCTTCAGCCGCGTGATTTTTCGTTTAACGCTCCCTATGGCGCATGTCCTGAGTGCGACGGCCTGGGCTTTAAGAAAACCGTTGATGCCGAGGCGCTGATCGAGGACCCCTCGAAGTCCATTGCCGACGGAGTCTTTGGTAGCCTGTTTGGCAATTCGAACTACTACCCGCAGATTTTTGCTGCGGTCTGTAAACACTTTAAGGTAAGCGCTGATACGCCGTGGGAGGACTTGCCCCCTCGCGTGCGTCGTACATTCTTGGATGGCCTGGGCGATACGAAGATCTCGGTTGACTACCAAAAGCTCGACGGACGTCGTAGCCAGTGGGATACCAAGTTTTCGGGCGTTCGCAACATCCTGTACGAACGCTATACCGAGACGACGAACGAGAACACCAAGGCGCGCTTGGAGAAGTACATTCGCGAGGAACCGTGCTCGAGCTGCCACGGCGCTCGTTTGCGCCCTGAGATGCTCGCCGTCACCGTGGGCGGCAAGTCCATTTACGAGGTTTGCTGCCTGTCGTGCCGTGAGTCGCTCGAGTTTTTTGAGGGCCTGGAGCTCACCGAGCGCCAACAGTTTATCGGCGGGCGCATCGTCAAGGAAATCCTGGAGCGCTTGCGTTTTCTGGTCGATGTTGGACTCGACTATCTGACGCTCGATCGTGCCTCGGCGACGCTTTCTGGTGGCGAGGCGCAGCGTATTCGCCTGGCAACGCAGATCGGCGCGGGTCTCATGGGCGTGCTCTATATTCTAGACGAGCCATCGATCGGCCTTCATCAGCGCGATAACGAGCGCCTGATCAAGACCCTTGAGCGCCTGCGCGATATCGGCAATACCGTCATCGTCGTCGAACACGACGAGGACACGATCCGTGCCGCCGACTACGTGATCGACATGGGGCCCGGCGCCGGCGTCAACGGCGGACACGTAGTCGCGGCGGGAACGCCTGCCGATATCATGGCGTGTCCTGAGTCGATGACGGGCGCTTATCTGACCGGCAAACGAATGATCCGGGTGCCTGATGAACGGCGCAAGCCCGGTCGCGGCTGCCTTAAAATTACGGGCGCTCGAGCTAACAACCTCAAAAACGTTACTGCCAAGATCGAGTTTGGTACGCTTACGGTTGTTACCGGCGTGTCGGGATCGGGCAAGAGCTCCCTGGTTACCGACACCATTGCGCCTGCCCTTACGAATGCTATTCACCGTTCGACGCGCCCTGTGGGTCCGTATAAGAAAATCGAGGGCATCGAGTGTATCGATAAGGTTATCGATATCGACCAGTCGCCGATTGGCCGCACACCGCGTTCCAACCCTGCTACCTATATTGGCCTGTGGGATGATCTTCGCGCGCTGTTTGCGAGTACGCCGGAGTCGAAGGCGCGCGGCTACTCGCCGGGTCGTTTCTCCTTTAATGTGAGTGGCGGGCGCTGTGAGGCGTGCAAGGGCGACGGACAGATCAAGATCGAGATGCACTTCCTTCCCGATATCTACGTTCCCTGCGAAGTTTGCGGCGGTAAACGCTACAACCGCGAGACACTCGAGGTCACCTACCGTGGCAAGACCATCTCGGACGTGCTCGACATGAGCGTCACCGAGGCGCTGGCCTTCTTTGGGAATATCCCGCAGATTAAGCGCAAGCTTCAGACTTTGTATGACGTTGGCTTGGGCTATGTGAGTTTGGGGCAGCCTGCCACGACGCTTTCGGGCGGCGAGGCGCAGCGTGTGAAACTCGCCAAGGAGCTTCATCGACGCCAGACGGGCAAGACGTTCTATATTTTGGACGAGCCGACGACCGGCCTTCATTTTGAGGACGTCCGCCAGCTGCTCGATGTGCTGCAGCGCTTGGTCGATGCGGGCAACACGGTGCTGGTGATTGAACACAACCTTGATGTCATCAAGGTTGCCGACCGCCTGATCGATATGGGTCCCGAGGGCGGCAATGGCGGCGGAACCGTCGTGGTCTCGGGTACGCCGGAGCAGGTCGCGGCATGTTCGCAGAGTTACACGGGCAAGTTCTTGGCACCGCTGCTCAAGCGCGACCGCGAGCGTCAGGCACAACTCGACGCCCAGTAAAGAGACGCCGTCGTACGAGAAGCGCCACCGATTCCTTTCGATTCGGTGGCGCTTCTGTGTGTCGAGATGACGTATGCGGCTAAATTGGACATATACTTAGGCGTTACGTTCGAATGCGAGGGAAGGGACATGCCATGGCAAAGGCTGCAAAGACGCCGAAAACCAATGCGATGCGCGAGCTGGAAAACGCCGGCATCTCCTATATTCTCCATACGTATGAAGACGATGGCGATGAGTCGGTGGGTTTAGGCGTTGCAATTTTGGAACAACTTGGCGAGGAGCCTGGCCAGGGGTTTAAGACCTTGGTTTGCGTGACGCCGTCCAACGAACACGTTGTGTGCTGTCTTCCCGTTGCCGACGAGCTTGACCTAAAGGCCGCCGCGCGCGCCGCTGGTGAAAAGTCGCTGACCATGATGCATGTCAAGGACTTGCTTGCCGCGACGGGGTATGTCCGGGGCGGCTGCAGTCCAGTCGGCATGAAAAAACGCTTTCGGACGCTGATCGATGAGACATGCGTCCTTTGGGATACCATTTTTATCTCAGGCGGTAAGCGTGGCTATCAACTTGAGCTTGCCCCCGACGACTTAGTTGCATTTTGCGGGGCGACGGTTGCCCCGATCACGAGAGAGGACTGAGCGATGCCGCAGGAAGAATCGAAGCGCGGAGCTCACTTTGCAAAGGGTTCGGCTTCTCAGACGCCCGCGCCTGAGGCTTCTTCGGTCGATGACCAGATTCGAAACGCTTGGTCCGTTGCTGCAGATCCAGGGGAGACGGCTGTGTATTTGCGTGCCGCCGGTGCCGGTACGGTGCCTCCCCGCACGATTCTCTCTTCGGCTCGCCCCGATGAGACGGCGGTGTTTTTGGCCGCGGCTCAATCCCGTGCCGGACGGATGCCTGACGCCGGGGCGTCTCGTGCGCCGCGTCCCGATGAGACGGCGGTGTTTTTGATGGCGGCTCAGGGAAAGGGCGCACTGCAGGGTGTCCCAGCCGATCGTCCCGCGAGGCCTGCAACCGACGGTGATGGCGAGCAGTTGCTTTTGGATGACGAGTGGTCACCGCTCGGCTCGACCGATCCGGTCGAGGGCGTTGCTGTTGAGGACGATGATTGGGGTCCTTTGTCGTTTTCTGGTCGAACCGCTGCCGCCAGGGAAGTTGACACGGTGTTTGGTAATAATGCCGTAGCTAACGATGACGCTTCGTTTGACAACGATGTCACGCCTGTTGACGGAGCTTTTTCTGCCGATGATGCCGTTTTGGTCGACGACCCCTTCGCGATAATCGATGAGCCTGATATCGAGGTTGATTCTCGACAACACACTGAAGTCAGCCCCCAATCACAGGACGACGTAGATGATATGGGCTCGTCGGACTACTCTACGGTTGGCCGCTCTGCCGGCCTCATGACTGCACTGACCATTGTGTCGCGCGTCACCGGGTTTATCCGTACTTGGGCTATGGCTGCCGCCATCGGCATGTCGCTGCTTTCGTCTTCCTATCAGGTCGCCAACAACCTGCCCAATATGCTCTATGAGCTCGTGATGGGCGGTATGTTGGTTACCGCCTTTTTGCCGGTGTACATGGGCGTGCGTCGTGAGCAGGGTCGCGACGCCTCAAACGAATACGTAGGTAATCTGCTCGGCATCCTGCTTTTGCTGCTGGGCGGCATTTCGGTGTTGGGCACCGTGTTTGCTCCGGGCTTTATCTGGACGCAGTCGTTCCTTTCGGGCGATGGCGGAAGCATGGATACCGCTGCATTCATGTTCCGTTTCTTTGCCATTCAGATTTTGTTCTACGGCTTGGGCTCGGTGTTCTCGGGCGTTCTTAACGCGCATCGTGACTACTTTTGGTCGACGTTCGCCCCGGTACTCAACAATGTGATTGTCATTGCGAGTTTTATGGGCTTCGCTCCCGTATCTGCCTGCTTTGGTGAGCAAGCGGGCGTCGTTTTGATTTCGCTCGGCACGACGCTTGGCGTTTTTGTCCAGATGGCGTGCCAGATTCCCGCACTCGGTAAGCATGGTGTCCGGCCTCATATTCATATCGACTTTAAGGATCCTGCACTGCGACAGACGCTCGCGCTCGGCGTCCCGACGTTGCTCGCTACGGTATGCATGTTCGTGTCGACTTCCATTACCAACGCAGCCGCGCTGGTGGTGCAGCCCGAGACCGGTCCTTCTGTAATTGCCTATGCGCGCCTTTGGTACACACTGCCTTATGCCTTGATAGCCGCCTCGCTCTCGACGGCGCTTTATACCGAGCTTTCGCACGATGCCCAGGAAAAGGATTATGACAGCGTGCGCGTTGGTATCTCGCGCGGCGTGGCCCAGATGCTCTTCTTCCTGATTCCTTTCGCGCTATATCTCATTGTGTTTGCCCGTCCGCTCAACATGATTTATTGCGCCGGCAAGTTCGACGAGTCGGGTGTGGCGCTTGTGTCCGAGTTTCTGGTTTATCTGGCGCTCTCCCTGCCGCTCTACGGCGTGGTCGTGTTGATGCAGAAGAGCTTCTCGGCGTTGCTCGACATGAAGCCCTATAGCCGCTATTGCCTATACTCTGCTATCGGTCAGGCTGGTTCGGTTCTGCTGTTTGGTGTGGTGCTGGGCTATGGCATGCCTGCGATTGCGATGTCGTATGTTGTCGACTATGTGATTCTGGTCGGCTGTTCGCTGTGGTGGCTGCGTCGTCGTCTGCAGGGTCTTCAGGTTAAATCTATTCTGCACGGCTGCTTCTATGGCCTTTTGCTCGGCGGCCTGGGTGCCGCAGCGGGTGCCGGCGTTTTGTGGGCGCTCGAGAGTTTTGTCGGAGCGCTTGGCGGATCGATTCTTATTACCTTGGGCTATGTTTGCATCGCGGGCATGGTTTCACTTGCCGTGACTTTTGGCCTTGCCGTCCTTCTAAAGATGCCTGAGGTCTCCGCGCTTCTTCGCCGCAGGTAGGCAGTCGTGGCAGGTCATGACAACATTCCAACGCTTGCCGAACAGGTTTCGCGTGTGCCCATGCAGCCTGGCTGCTACCTTTGGAAAGATGCCAAGGGCGATGTCATTTACGTTGGCAAGGCTAAAAATCTGCGCTCGCGCATGCGTCAATATGTGACGTTGCAGGACGAGCGCCAAAAGATTCCACTGATGATGCAGCTGGTTGCGAGCTTTGACTATATCGTTGTCGAGAACGAGCACGAGGCGCTGGTGCTCGAGCGCAACCTGATCGGTCAATACCATCCGTACTTTAATGTCGACCTTAAGGACGATAAGAGCTATCCCTTTATCGCTATCACCAAGAGCGATCTGTTCCCAGCTATTAAATATACTCGTGAGCGTCATAAGCCGGGAACGCGTTATTTTGGTCCCTATACCGACAGCCGCGCGGCGCGCGAGACCATTGATACGCTGCGCAAGGTAATCCCGATCTGCTCGGCTTCTTGTGCGGAATGGCGTCGATGCCGCCGTATCGTCGAGTCCCACAAGGGCGAAGAAGATATCGTCAATATGATTTGCGCTCAAAACGGGCGTCCCTGCTTTGACTTCCATGTTGGCCGCGGCCCGGGGGCATGCGTCGGTGCGATCTCTCCAGCCGACTATGCTAAAAACGTTAAACGCGTCGAGCGATTTTTGTCGGGCCATCGTAAAGATGTCGTTGATGAGCTTACATCCGAGATGACGGACGCCGCCGAAGCGCTCGATTTTGAGCGGGCGGCGCGCGTCAAGCGTCGCTTGGAAGTTATTAGGGGCCTGGACGACCGACAGCAGGTCGTTTTTCCGTCGAGTGTCGATCTCGATGTGATTGGTTTCTATCGAGAAGAGACCATTTCGGCCGCCTGCGTGTTTGTTGTGCGCGAGGGGCGAACGGTTCGAACCTGTGAGTTCATTCTCGATAAGGGCCTGGATGTCGATGAAGAGGAGCTTCAGTCGGGCTTTCTCAAGCGCTATTACGACGAGACGGCTGATATTCCAGCCGAGGTGAACCTTTCCGTCGAGCTTGAGGATGCGGAGGCGCTAGGGGAGTGGCTTTCGGACAAGCGCGAGCGTTCCTGTCATCTCCATAGGCCTCAGCGCGGCGAAAAACACCGGTTGCTCGATATGGCATCTAAAAATGCGCGTCATGCCCTCATGCGTTATATGATGCGCACGGGATACGCCGACGATCGCACCAATCGAGCGCTCCTGGAGCTTGAGAGCGCCTTGGCGCTACCTGCGCCGCCAATGCGAATCGAGTGCTTCGATATCTCTACGCTTCATGGCACCTTTACGGTCGCCTCGATGGTGGTGTTTACCAACGGCCACGCCGACAAGAGCCAGTACCGCCGCTTTAAAATCCAGGCCGAATTGGACGAGGCGAACGACTTCGTTTCGATGTCCGAGGTTTTGGGGCGTCGCTATGCTCCCGAGCGGATGACCGACGAACGTTTTGGCTCGCGCCCCGATTTGCTCGTTGTCGACGGCGGCAAGCCGCAATTGACGGCTGCAATTAAGCAACTTGAGGCCCTTGGGCTCGATATACCAGTTTGTGGTTTGGCAAAGGCCGATGAGGAGGTTTTCGTGCCTTGGGATGAGACTCCTGTCGTACTTCCGACCGGGTCTGCGTCGCTCTATCTCATCAAGCAGGTGCGCGACGAATCGCACCGTTTTGCCATCACGTTCCATCGCGAATTGCGCGATAAAGCCATGACGGTTTCGGTACTCGATGACGTTCCAGGCGTGGGACCCACTAGAAAACGTGCAATTATGCGCCATTTTGGCTCGATGAAGCGGTTGCGCGCGGCGAGTGAGCAAGAGATCGCGGAAGTTCGCGGCATACCTGCCGATGTTGCCAAGGCGGTCCACGAGGCGCTCGTTGCATGGAATGCCGAGCGCGCCGAGGTCGCGGCTGGCCATTCCGATAGCTAAACACGAGCATAAACAACTGATATACATGATTGCGCGATTTTCAACCATTTATTTCGCCATGATTGCCTGCTGGTTTCGGGTTTTATTAACGCTAAAACGTTTGACTAACCCAAGCGAAAACCCTGCTATCCTGCGGGTTGACGAAGACTGATATCTCACCTCGCCGATACATACTGTCTGCTGTATCGTTTGTCAACGAATTCGGTGAACGGTAGTAAATACCGTTCAAGCGTATGTATGTATCGGTCGCCGAGCGCGGCACCTCAGTTGGGTTTGTCGGTAGGTAAGGTATATATCGTCCGCAAGTTGCGCGGGGGCAAGTTTAGGTGCTCCCGGGTAAGATTCTCTATTGATAGGAGAAGACATGGCCATCATCAATAAGGGTATGTCCAGGCGTTCGTTCCTTGGCCTCACCGGCAGCGTCGCAGCTGTCGCCGGCTTTGGTCTCACTGGCTGCGGTGGCAGCTCTAGCGACGAGGGTTCCGCTCCCGCCGATTCCGCCAACCGTGGCGGCGGCGTGATCACCGCCGGTTCCGCTTACGCTCCGTCCAGCTTCGACCCCGCCAGCACCGGCTCCGCCGTGGGCCTGGGCGCTAACTGGCACGTCGTCGAGGGCCTCTACGGCATCGATTACCACGACTACAGCACTTTCAACGAGCTCGCCACCGATGATCCCAAGTCCGTGGACGACACCACCTTCGAGGTCACCATCCGCAAGGGCGCCAAATTCTCCGATGGCACCGAGGTTACCGCTGACGACGTCGTCGCCTCCTACACCGCTTGCGCCGCTTCTGCCACCTACGCTCCGTTCTTCCAGCCTTTCGAGTCCATCGAGGCCAAGGATGCCAGCACCGTGACGGTCAAGACCAAGGTCCCCAACTTCTCCCTGCTCAAGGATCGTCTGGCCATCATTCGCGTTACTCCTGCCGCCCAGAGCGAGGAGGATCGCGCCAAGCAGCCGATCGGCTCCGGCCCCTGGATGTACGATTCTATCTCCGATACCGAGATCACCCTGGTTCCCAACCCCGAGTACAACGGTGAGTATGCTGCCGAGGATAAGAAGATCCAGTACAGCATCCTGACCGACCCCACCGCTCGCGTCACCGCTCAGCAGGAAGGCTCCACGCTCGTCATGGAGCTCGTTACCGCTGATGCCGTCGACCAGCTCGAGGGCGCCGGCTGCAAGATCGACAACGTCCAGGGCTTCGGCACCCGCTTCATCATGTTCAACGTCGCCAAGGAGCCTTGGAACGACGTCAAGGTCCGTCAGGCTGTCATGTATGCGCTCGACACCGAGAAGATGATCAGCAACACCTTCGCCGGCCTTGCTACCGCTGCCAGCTGCTACCTGCCCAAGAGCTTCACCAACTATCATGAGGCCTCCACGGTGTACAAGACCGACGCCAAGAAGGCCAAGAAGCTTATCGAGGAGTCCGGTATCACCCCGGGCGCCATTACCCTGCGCACCACCGATAACGAGCAGATCAAGGGTATGGCTGCCCAGGTCAAGAACGACCTCGACGCTCTCGGCTTCGATGTGACCATCCAGACCGATACCTCGCCGGCCACCTATGCTGCCATCGACGGCGGCGAGGCCTACGATATCCTCCTTGCCCCTGGCGATCCTTCCTGCTTCGGCGCAGACCCCGACCTGCTGCTCAACTGGTGGTACGGCGACAACGTCTGGATGCAGACCCGTTGCCCGTGGAAGGAGTCCGCTGAGTGGCAGAAGCTCCACGGCCTTATGGACGAGGCTCTTGCCGCCGAGGGCGACGAGCAGCAGAAGAAGTGGAACGAGTGCTTCGACATCATCGCCGACAACGCCGTTCTGTACCCCGTTGTCCACGTTAAGACCGTCTCCGCTTCCTGGAACGACCCGTCCACTGCGCCCAACGGCGAGGCCCTCGATGGCTTCAAGGGCATCGGCACGACGAGCATGTCCTTTAAGGGTGTCGCGACCGTCAAGGCGTAAGACTCGCTTGAGTCTATATGCAGGATGTCGGCCGTTGGGACCGTATCCTCATAGTTGAAACAAAGACCCGGGCGGCAACGATGTCGCTCGGGTCTTGTAATGAGTGTCCGTACTCATATACCAGTTGGTCCTACCGACAAAAGAAAGGGGAGAGAACGTGAACAACTTTCTACGTTTGATTGGAAGGCGTCTCGTGGCGCTGCCGATCATGGCATTGGGCGTCACCGTCCTGGTGTTCTTCCTTATGTCGTTCTCCAAGACCGACCCCGCCTACACGGCGTTGGGTGACGGTGCCTCGCCCGAGGCGGTTGCCGAGTACCATGAGAAGTATGGTCTGGACGACCCCTGGCCCGTGCGCTACGTGCGCTATATGGGCAATTTGATCCATGGCGACATGGGCACCTATGGTGCTGCTCGCAACTCCGTTGCCAAGCGCATCTCCACGGCCCTACCCGTCACGATGCAGCTGACCTTCATCGGTCTTGCCATCGGTGCGGTCGTATCGTTTTTGCTCGGCGTCATCGCGGCACTGTATCGCGATAAATGGCCGGACCAAGTGATCCGCGTCTTTTCCATCGCCGGCTTGGCAACCCCGTCGTTCTGGCTTGCCGTTCTGTTGATCCTGCTGTTCTCTTCCTACCTTAAGGTACTCCCGGCATCGGGCGCCCTGCCGCACTTCACCACGAATCCGGCTGGCTATCTGGGACGCATGATCATGCCCGCCATCGCCTTGGCATTTCCGCTGACGGGTCAGATGACTCGTATCGTGCGTACCGCCATGGTCGAGGAGCTCGACAAGGACTATGTCCGTATGGCTCGCGGCGCCGGCGTTCCCGAGAAGGTCGTCGTCGGCATCAACGTTCTTCGCAACGCGCTGATCACCCCGGTCACCACCCTCGGTCTTAAGATTGGCTATCTCATGGGCGGCGCCGTCGTCATCGAGGTCATCTTCAACCTCCCCGGCATGGGTACTGCGATCCTGCAGGGCGTTCAGGGCAACGAGGCGAACCTGGTTCAGGGCGTCGTCATCGTCGTTGCTCTTGCCTTCATCATCATCAACATCGTGGTTGACATGCTCTACCTGCTCATCAACCCGCGCATCAGGACGGTGTAGATTATGGTAAAGATTCGAGAGAAGCAAACCGAGCAGCTCGAGAAGGCTGCCTCCAAGGGGCTCAAGCTCGGTGGCTGGAAGAAGATGACGCTGTCTTCTAAGATTGCCGCCATCGTGCTGGTGCTGGTCGCCCTGACTGCGATTCTTGCCCCCCTGCTTGCCCCCTATAGCCCGGTCGAGATCTTTACGGCTCGCCAGGCTCCCGGCAACGGGTTTATCTTCGGAACCGACGACAAGGGCCGTGACATCCTTTCGCGTATGCTCTACGGTGGCCGTTACTCGCTGATCATCGGCTTTGGTGCTACCGCTATGGCTCTGGTCTGTGGCTCCGTTGTCGGTGCTCTTGCTGCGGTTTCGCGCAAGGCCGTCTCCGAGACGATTATGCGCATCCTGGACATCATCATGTCTGTCCCGGGTATCGCCCTCGCAGCCGTCTTCGTTTCCATCCTGGGCAACTCCGTGCCGTCGATTATCTTTGCGATCGGCTTTATGTACACCCCGCAGATCGCCCGTATCGTGCGTGCCAACATCGTATCCGAGTACGGAGAGGACTATGTCCGCGCGGTCATCGTCTCCGGAGCCAAGGCTCCGTGGATTCTGATCAAGCACGTTCTTCGTAACTGCATTGCCCCGATCATGGTCTTCACCGTCACCCTGGTCGCCGACGCCATCATCTTCGAGGCTTCGCTGACCTTTATCGGCGCTGGCATCCAGGAGCCCACTGCTACGTGGGGCAACATCCTCGCCGACGCCCGCGGTGGCGTGCTCGCCGGTCGTTGGTGGCAGGCGCTGTTCCCGGGTCTGGCCATCATGATCACCTGCCTGGCGCTCAACATCCTCTCCGAGGGCATTACCGACGCTATGGCCGCTGCTCCTTCCGCCGCCCTGGATCCGACCGATTCCTCCAAGCGCCGCGAGGCCGACCTGCTGGTCTCCGACCCCGTTCGCGCCTACAAGGAGCAGGCCCAGTCCCTGTCCGCCCGTCTTGGCGCCCTGCGCGATGTCGAGCTCAAGCGTAACGACCGCCATGTGCCCGATGAGTCCGTTGAGCCGATTCTTTCGGTCCGCGATTTCTGCATCCAGTTTGAGCACCACGGTGATATCAACGTCGTCGACCATGTCAACTTTGACGTCCGTCCCGGCCAGACCATGGGCCTGGTAGGCGAGTCCGGCTGCGGTAAGTCCATCACCACGCTGGCCATCATGGGCCTGACCGATGAGGACGAGCATCTTTCCGGCGAGGTCCTCTGGGAGGGTCGTGACCTGCTCAAGATGAGCAAGAAGGAGTGGTTCGGCCTGCGCGGTACCGATATCGCCATGGTCTATCAGGACGCCCTGTCCTCGCTCAACCCCTCTATGCTCATCTCCGCCCAGATGAAGCAGCTCACCAAGCGCGGCGGCACCCGCAGCGCCGAGGAGCTCCTGGAGCTCGTCGGCCTCGATCCCAAGCGCACGCTCGAGAGCTATCCGCACGAGCTTTCCGGTGGACAGCGTCAGCGCGTTCTGATCGCTATGGCCCTTACCCGCGACCCCAAGCTGGTCATCTGCGACGAGCCCACGACCGCTCTGGACGTTACCGTCCAAAAGCAGGTCATTAAGCTGCTCAACGATCTTCAGGCCAAGCTCGGCTTTGCCATGATCTTCGTTTCGCATGACCTGGCGTTGGTCGCCGAGGTCGCCCATAACATCACGGTTATGTACGCCGGTCAGGTTATCGAGCAGGCGCCCACCAAGGAGCTGCTCACCAACCCGATTCACGAGTACACCCGCGGTCTTCTGGGTTCCGTTCTGTCCATCGAGAGCGGTTCGGGCCGCCTGCACCAGGTGCCCGGCGCCGTCCCCAGCCCGCGCGATTTCCCCAAGGGCGATCGCTTCGCGCCCCGCTCAAGCCATCCGCACATCGGCCTGGACACCCGTCCGGTCTTCAAGCGCGTGCCCGGCACCGAGCACTTCTATTCCGAGCTCCCCGATGAGGTGCTCAAGGCAAATGGTTTGACCCCTCATGCGGAGGTGATGTAGATGAGCGAGACTGCGGTCAACGGCGTCGAGCCGATTATCTTCCTTGACGATGTCCACGTCACCTTTAGGACCCGTACCGGTTCGATCCTGCACCCCAATCTGGTTCATGCCGTCCAAGGCGTGACCATTAAGCTCATGCCCGGTCAGACGATCGGCATCGTCGGCGAGTCCGGTTGTGGCAAGTCCACCACTGCTAATGTCATGTGCGGCCTGCAGGCCCCCACGAGTGGCAAGGTCTACTTTAAGGGCAAGGACGTCACCAAGCGTACTGCCGAGGATCGTCGTCACATGGGCCGCGTCATCTCGGTCGTGTTCCAGAACCCCGCGACGGCACTCAACCCTCGCATGGTCGTTCGTGAGCAGCTGCTCGATCCCATGCGCGTCCACAACCTGGGTACCGAGGCCGAGCAGGAGAAGCGCGTTAAGGAACTCCTGGAGCTTACCGGTCTGCCCAGCTCTGCCGCCGAGGTTCTTCCCGGCCAGCTTTCGGGCGGTCAGCGCCAGCGCGTGGCAATTGCCCGTGCCCTGTCGTTGAACCCTGACGCCATCATCGCCGACGAGCCCACCTCGGCTCTGGACGTTTCGGTCCGCGCGCAGATCCTCAACCTGTTGACCGATCTTAAGAAGGAACTCGGCCTGGCCATGGTGTTCATTAGCCATGACATCCAGACGGTTCGCTACATCTCTGACGACATCATCGTCATGAACGGCGGCAAGATCGTCGAGCAGGGCGAGGCCAAGCAGGTCTTCCAGAACCCGCAGGACCCCTACACCAAGATGCTGCTCGGTGCTGCGCCGTCGCTGCTGCACCCCAAGCTTGGCGAGTAGGTTCGCTTTCCCTCCTGTGCGCCCGGCTCCCTTGCCGGGCGCACCCTCGTTGCGATTTCGAAAGGTTGGGTTCACGAGCCATGCCAAGCGCTCAGGAGCTACAACAGCAATTTGGTGGTTATCGGGGCGCCATGCCTCGTCCATCAGATTTCGATCTCTTTTGGAACGACCGCATGGCCGAGGCTGACGCCGTCGAGATCGACTATTCGGTCGAGGCGGCATCGATTGCCGATGCCGCGACCTGCCAGTTTTTTGACCTCTGGTATACCGGCATGTGTGGCGCCCGCCTGCATGCCAAGTATCTCAAGCCGGTTTCGGACGAGTCCGTGCCGCTGGTGCTACAGTTCCACGGCTATCCGGGCGCAAGCCGCAGCTGGTTCGAGCAGGCGTCGTTTGCGGGTATGGGCATGGCACTTGTCGCCCTCGACTGCCCCGGTCAGGGTGGCCCCTCCGAGGATATTGGTGGATTTGAAGGCACAACGGTTGCCGGGCATATCGTTGCCGGTATCGACGGCGACCCGGCCAATCTCTACTACGTACGCTTGCATCAGGATATCCGCATTCTGTGCCGCATTGTTCGCGAGCTCGAGGGCATCGATCTTGCCCGTGTTTTTGTGAACGGTGCGTCGCAGGGCGGTGGCTTGGGCATTGCGACCTGCGCGCTTAACAGCGAGCTTATCAATCGTGCCGCCATCCTCTATCCTTTCCTGTCGGATTTCCGCCTGGTCTGGGATTTGGATGCCGACGACATTGCCTACGAGGGCCTGCGCTATTGGTCTCGCTGGTTTGACGAGGACTCGACTCGTATTGACGAAGCCTATGCCAAGCTGGCGTATTTCGATTCCAAGAACTTTGCCCCCATGGTCAAATGCCCCGTGCTGTTTGGCACGGGAACGGCTGATATCGTCTGTCCACCGGCGACGCAGTTTGCGGTCTACAACAACCTGACCTGTGAGAAGCGCCATGAGTTCTTTGAGGGCTTTGGCCACGAGGAGATTCAGGATTTTGACGATCTGATCATTCCGTTTTTCTGCAAGGAAGGGGAGGCTCATGTCTAAGTGCGAGAGCAATGTCAATGAGCTGATTGACCCCGAGCTTGTGGGGATCTCTGGGACGGTTTCGTCAAGGCTCTCCGATTTCCGTGATTGGCGCGGCGATGCCTTGGCGGATGTTTCCGAATTGGTGGCAGCCGCTTCGGATCTTGAGGTTTGCGGACTGACTGTCACGGCGATTGATTTCGCCAATCCGTGCGCGCGCTACTCCGAGGTTTCCTTTGAACTTGCCGGGGAAGTCGTACACGGCCGTTTGATTGAGCCCTCAGGTTGTGCCCGGGCATCCGAGCTTGTGCCGCTATGCCTGATGTTTCACGACATCGACCGACCCGTACGTGGATGGCATCACATGACGAGGTTTGCCGCCATGGGATATGCCGTGCTTGCGCTGGACGACGATGTGATTGGGCTCAGCGAGCTGAAGCAGGGGGTTACCTCGCCCGTTTTTGTTGAACGCGTCCGCTGGGGCTGTGCAATGGCAAAGGTCGCGCGCAATCTTGACGGCATGGACCCCGACCGCATCTTTGCATGGGGCGAGGGCCTTGGCGGTGGAGTCGCGCTGGCGGTTTCTGCTCTGGACGAGCGGGGCCTTGCCTGCACGGCGGTTGCCAATCCGCTTCCCGGCGGCCTCGAAGCGCTGTCGTCTCGGGTGCGCGGATCGGTACTCATGGGTACATCGCTCATGGATGCCGTGGGCGATCCCAAGGGCCAGTTTGCCGTATTCAACGGTCTTGAGTGTGACCGGAGGCATATTATCTATGCCAAATATGCTCACGAACGCATCAATGCGTTCGAAAACGAAGTCGTCGACTTCTTTAACCAAGCGTTCTACCTGTGTTCTTTGGCCTAGACGGCCTGGACACTGCCAACAAGAGTGGGCGGCATAGGGCCACCCGCCAGACAACTAAGGAGATTCTTGTGGCAACTCAGAAATTCACCGGTGTTATTCCTCCCGTCGTTGTTCCCGATACCGAAGATCACCAGCTCGACGTTGCCTCCTTTGAGCGCAGCATCAACCGCATGATCGACGCCGGCGTCGATGGCCTGTTCTTCCTGGGCTCTTCGGGTGAGGTCGTTTTCTCCACCGACGAGCGTCGTCGACAGATCATCGCCGAGGCCGTTCGAATCGTCGACCACCGCGTTCCTGTTCTGGTCGGCATCATCGATACCGAGACCGAGCGCATGATTGAGCACGGTAAGGTTGCTCAGGAGCTGGGCGCCGATGCGCTCGTTGCCACCTGCCCGTTCTATGCCCTGCAGGGCATGACCGAGGTCGAGGAGCATTTCCGCATCCTGCACGAGGAGCTCGACCTGCCCATCTTTGCCTATGACATTCCCGTGTGCGTTCACACCAAGCTCCCCTGGAAGCTCCTTGCAAAGCTCGGCGCCGAGGGCGTCCTTGCTGGCGTCAAGGATTCCTCGGGTGACGACGTCTCGTTCCGCTACCTCGTTCAGGAGAACGAGAAGAACGGCCATCCGATGAGCATCCTCACCGGCCATGAGGTCGTCGTCGACGGTGCCTACCTTGGTGGCGCCGACGGCTCTGTCCCGGGTCTCGCCAACGTTGAGCCCGAGGGCTACGTGCGTCAGTGGAAGGCCGCCCAGGCTGGTGACTGGGCTACCGTCAAAGCCGAGCAGGATCGCCTCAATGAGATTTCGCACATCTGGGACGTCACCTCGGGCGTCCAGGGCTATGCCGGTGGCGTTGGCGCCTTCAAGACCGCTATGAACCTCATGGGCATTTTCGACAGCCCGACCATGCCGCGCCCGGTGAAGGCCATGACCGGCGAGAACGTCGAGGCGATTAGGAAGGTCCTCCAGGACAACGGTCTCCTGTAAAGCTTTCCCGGGCACCCGATCTTGGGGCTCAAGCGATCGAGCGTGACCCATTAGGTCAATGCCCGACCGCTTTCACCCCAACCCCGGGCACTCGGGAAGCCTTTAGCAAGCTACGGCGATAACACCGCCTTTATTTCCTGTAGTTGTTTTTATCTCCTAAGGAGAGCGACATGGAGAACAAGTACATCTGCTCCGTTGATATCGGTGGCACCAAGATTGCGACCGCCATTATGGAATATCCGGCTGATGGCGGCGTGCCCCATCCCGTATTTGAGGCTGAGGTTCCCACCGAGGCCCAAGAGGGCGGTGAGGCCGTCTTCCAGCGTATCGAGGCGTCCATCAAGGCCGCTCTCGAGGCGAATCCCGATGTCGAGGTCCTTGGCGTCGGTATCGGTGCCGCTGGCGTCGTCGATCCCAAGACGGGCGCCATCGCGTATGCCAACGAGATCATGCCCGGCTGGTCCGGCGTTCAGTTGGGGCCGCGTCTGCGCGAGGACCTCGGTCTTCCCGTTGCCGTTGTAGGCGACGTGCAGGCTCATGCTCTGGGTGAGGCCCATTGGGGCGTCGGCAAGGGCAAGTTCTCCGTCTTGTGTCTGGGCATCGGCACGGGTATCGGAGGCGCATATGTCGAGAACGGCCGCGTGATGCAGGGCTTCCATGGTGCTGCCGGCCATATGGGCCACATCGAGTGCTCGGCTGCCGCCGGCATTCCCTGCGCCTGCGGGCGTTCCGGCCATCTGGAGTCGGTGGCTTCGGGTACGTCGATTGGGCGCATGTACGACGAGCGCTTCGGTCGTGTTGACCCCAGCCGTCCCTCGGTTGGCCGCGACGTGAACGACCTGTGCCGCGCGGGTGACGCAAAGGCGACCGAGGTCATCCACGATGCCGGCTTTGCATTGGGCGCTAGCTTGGGCTCGCTCGCCAACATTCTGGATCCAGAGGTCATCGTGCTTTCGGGTGGCGTAATTCACCAGGGACCCGATTGGCGTTCGCAGACGTGGAAGGATTCGGTACACGAGGGCTATGCCAGCCAAGCGCTCGATCCGCTTCAGGACACGCCGATCCTCATCGGTTCTCTGGAGGGCGACGCACCGCTTATCGGTGCCGCCGAGCATCTTCTTGCCTCGTTAAAGTAAACGTATCTGCTGTAGGAGCCTCCCGAGACGACACGCCTCGGGAGGCTGTTCTGAGAAAGGTTATAGCCTTATGACCGTCGATCCTTTAATTCAATCCCTGAAGGGTAAGCTCATCGTGAGCGTTCAGGCGTATATGGGCGAGCCGCTTCGTACGCCCGAGACCATGGCTCAAATGTCTCGCGCTTGCGAACTCGGTGGCGCCGCCGCCATTCGTTGCCAGGGCCTTTCCGACATTGCTGCCATTAAGGGTCGTTGTGAGGTTCCTGTTATCGGCCTGTGGAAGGATGGACACGAGGGCGTTTACATCACGCCGACGCTGCGTCACGCCCGCGCCTGCGTTGCTGCCGGTGCTGACATCGTGGCGATTGACGCCACCGGTCGTCCGCGACCCGATGGCAAGTCGCTCGAGGACACTTTTCGTCCGCTGCACGAGGAGGGCGTGCTTCTGATGGCGGACTGCGCCACGATCGAGGATATCCGCCGCGCGGTCGACATGGGCTTCGATTTGGTTTCCACTACGCTTTCGCATGGCGTCGCCGCCATCGATTGCACCATGGCAGACGGCCCCGACCTGCCGCTTTTGCGCCAGGCAACCGAGGAGTTCCCCGGTCTTCCCATTATTTGCGAGGGTCGTGTGCATACGCCCGAGGAGGCTCGCGCCGCGATTGACGCCGGCGCCTGGGCCGTTGTCGTTGGCACTGCCATTACGCACCCCACAAGTATTACGAGTTGGTTCAAGGCTGCGCTTGAGGCGTAAGACGGGCCTCGTATCCGCTTGGGGCGGTATACTCAACTAAGGCAATTGATCGCGCGGGATCCGCTGGCCGGGTCCTGCGCTTATTTTAGGAGGCAGCACATGCAAAAGGGAGATGCCATGGATGCGGCGGAGCGCACGGAGCGCATTCCCGATATCGTCATCATCACCGGAATGTCCGGATCGGGCCGAACGCAAGCCATGCATGTGTTTGAGGACATGGGCTATTTTTGTATCGACAACCTGCCTCCGCGCCTGATTGCGCAGCTCGCAGAGCTTGTTGGCATCAATACGGGTGTGGGTAGACATCTTGCTGTTACCTGTGACCTTCGCAGCCAAGGCCTGTTTGATGAGCTGCTTGATGCCGTTGCCGCCTTGGAAGAGCGCGAGATGAGCTGTGACATTGTGTTTCTCGATGCATCTGATGAGGTGCTGATTCGCCGCTACAGCGAAAACCGCCGCCGCCATCCCATTGCGAAGCCGGGGGAGACCACGGCCGACGCCATCCAGCGCGAGCGTTTACAACTCCAGGGCGTGCGCGACCGAGCCGATATGATCATCGATACGAGCCGCCTTCGTACCTCTGCTTTACGCAATAAGCTGCGTGCGGCTTTTTCAGAGCTGTCCGACCAGCAGCTCATGGACGTCCACGTCTTCTCATTTGGCTTTAAGCATGGTATGCCCGTCGAGGCAGACATCATGATCGATGTTCGCTTCCTGCCTAATCCATTCTACGACCCCGAGATGCGCACGTTGACCGGCCTCGATAAGAAGGTCTCCGACTTTGTCCTGGACCATCCCAAGACGCAGGAGTTCTGGAAGGTTTGGACGCAGTTGCTCGATACGGTCATGCCGGGTTATATCGCGGAGGGCAAGCCGCAGCTTTCCATTGCCATCGGCTGTACGGGCGGCCAGCACCGCAGCGTTGCCATTGCAGAGGCTACGGCCCGATACCTGGAAGGTGCTCAGTATCACGTGAGCATTTCTCACCGCGACTTGTCGCGTGCCAATACGAAAGCATAGGTTTGAATGTCGTTTACCGCCGAGGTGCGTGACGAGCTTGCGCGCTGCGAACCCGAATGTGAATATTGCGATCTGTCGACACTTGCCGCTCTTACACGTGTGAGTGGCACGCTTTCGCTGGCGGGCTCTGGTCGGTACCGTTTGACGGTTGCGACCGAGACGGGTGCCGTTGCACGCACGATGATTACGCTGACGCACCGCATCCTCAAGCTCAAAACGGAGTTTACCGTTCGCAAGTCGGTCTTGCATAAGGTGCGAAACTATCTCATCACCTTGCCCGACCAGCCCGACCTCGATAAGGCTTTGGTTCTGCTGGGCATTCTCGACCGCAGGGGAGGGCTCGTCGCCGGTGTGCCGCGCCATATCGTCGCCCGGCCCTGCTGCAGGCTCGCCTACATTCGCGGCGCTTTGATTGCCGGCGGCTTTGTGGCAGACCCGCGTGGCGATTTTCACCTGGAGATTGCGGTGCAGGGCGAACAATACGCCAAGGGGCTTTGCGACCTGTTGGAGCAGGTCGGGGTTCATGCACGCGTCAACGCCCGGCGAGGTTCATATGCCGTGTACATCAAGAGCGCCGAGGAGATTGAGCATTTGCTCAAATTGATTGGTGCCAAGCGCAGCGTTGCCGAAATCGAGGAAGCCCGTGCGGTCAAGTTGGTGAAAAACGACGTAAATCGTCGCGTCAATGCTGAGCTGGCCAACCAGACGAGAAGCGCCGGCGCTGCCCAACATCAGCTCGCGCTTATCGAGGAGCTTGAGCGACGCGGCATGCGCGACGTGCTCCCGGATGCCTTGGCGGCCTTTTGTGACTTACGTGAGCGCTACCCCGATCTCTCACTGCGAGATTTGGGGGAGATGGCCGACCCTCCTTTGTCAAAGTCGGCCCTATATCACCGTGTTTTGCGTCTTGAAAAGCTCATTGAAGCGAACAGGTAGTTTAAAGCGGCAGTTTATATAGTACTTGAACTGCTGTTTTATGCTTTAAAACGTTTTAAAGCAAATTTGATTTTCAATTTCGAGCATTCTCGTGAAATTCAAGTCAAAAAAAAGGTATATTAGGCGAGTGGTTAGTTTGTGGGCCTCAACGGCGGGCGCTGTAGCTTGCGGGGGCCTTACGAAAGGAGACACAATGGCAGTAAAGGTTGCTATTAACGGCTTCGGTCGCATCGGTCGTCTGGCCTTCCGTCAGATGTTCGGTCATGAGGGCTCCGAGATCGTCGCTATCAACGACCTCACCTCTCCCGATATGCTCGCTTACCTGCTGAAGTACGACTCCACGCAGGGCAACTATGCTCGCGATCACGAGGTCGTCGCTGGCGAGGATTCCATCACCGTTGACGGCAAGGAGATCAAGATCTACAAGGAGGCCGACGCCAACAACCTGCCTTGGGGCGACCTCGACGTCGACGTCGTTCTCGAGTGCACTGGCTTCTACACCAGCAAGGCTAAGGCTCAGGCCCACATCAACGCTGGTGCCAAGAAGGTCGTCATCTCCGCTCCGGCCGGCAGCGATCTGCCCACCATCGTGTACAACGTCAACCATGAGACGCTGACCGCTGAGGACAACATCATCTCCGCTGCTTCCTGCACCACCAACTGCCTCGCCCCGATGGCCAAGGGTCTGAACGACTTCGCTCCCATCGTGTCCGGCATCATGACCACCATTCACGCCTGGACTGGCGACCAGATGCCGCTCGACGGCCCGCAGCGCAAGGGCAACAAGCGTCGTAGCCGCGCCTGCGCCGTCAACATCGTCCCCAACACCACCGGTGCTGCCAAGGCTATCGGCCTGGTTCTCCCCGAGCTCAACGGTAAGCTCATCGGTGCCGCCCAGCGCGTCCCGACGCCGACCGGCTCCCTCACCAACCTCTACGCTGTCGTTGACAAGAAGGTTACCGCCGACGAGGTCAACGCCGCTATGAAGGCCTACGCTGCCACCATCTCCGAGACCTTCGCTTACAACGAGGACGACATCGTCTCCACCGATATCATCGGCGAGACCCATGGCTCCATCTTCGACGCCACTCAGACCATGTGCTCTGACCTCGGCAACGGCCAGACCCTCGTTCAGGTTACCTCTTGGTACGACAACGAGAACTCCTACACCTCTCAGATGGTCCGCACCATCAAGTACTTCGAGAAGTTCGTTGCTTAATTTAGCTTTTAGCGAATAGCTCGTTGAGCGTCTAAAAAAGGGCGCGGCCTTATAGGGCTTACACCCTAAGGTCGCGCCCTTTTTATAAGAAATCGTCTGCCGTAATGGGAGGCAGACACGTACGAAAGGTAGAAGCAAACATGGCCTTTACCAAGAAGACCGTCCGCGACATCGATGTCGACGGCAAGCGCGTTCTCGTCCGCGTTGACTTCAACGTGCCTATCAAGGATGGCGTCGTTGGCGACACCACCCGTATCAAGGCTGCCCTGCCCACCATCAACTATCTCGTTGAGCACAATGCTCGCGTTATCCTCATGAGCCATCTTGGCCGTCCCGAGGGCACCGGCTTCCAGCCCGAGCTTTCCCTCGAGCCCGTCGCCAAGAAGCTCGCCGAGCTCTCTGGTCTCGATGTTGCTTTTGTCGCCGACACTTATGGCGAGAAGGCCGCCGAGGCCGTCGCCGCCGTCGAGCCGGGCAAGGTCCTCGTTCTCGAGAACGTCCGTTTTGACAAGCGTGAGAAGAAGAACGATCCCGAGATCGCCAAGACCCTCGCTTCCTATGGCGACGTCTTCGTTCTCGACGCCTTCGGTACCGCTCACCGCGCCCAGGGTTCCGTCGTGGGTCCCGCCGCTTACCTGCCCGCAGTCGCTGGCTTCCTTCTGGAGAAGGAGGTCGACACGCTGACCGGTATCTTCGCCGAGCCCGAGCGTCCCTTCGTCGCCATCGTCGGCGGTTCCAAGGTTTCCTCCAAGATCGGCGTTCTCGATCACCTTATCGACTCCGCCGACACCCTGATTATCGGTGGCGGCATGGCCTATACCTTCTTCCTGGCTCAGGGCATGACCGTCGGTCAGTCCCTCAAGGAAGAGGACTGGGTCGAGCGCGCTGGCGAGATGCTCAAGAAGGCCGAGGAGAAGGGCGTCAAGATCCTGCTCCCCATCGACAACCGTGTTGCCGACCACTTTGGCGAGGACGCTGTCCCCGAGGTTGTCGCTTCCGACGCTATCCCCGACGACCGTGAGGGCATGGACATCGGCCCCAAGACCGAGGAGCTCTACGCCGAGGCCGTCAAGGGCGCCAAGACCGTATTCTGGAATGGCCCCATGGGCGTCTTTGAGTTCGACAACTTCGCTCACGGCACCCAGGCTATCGCCGAGGCTGTCGCCGAGGCTGATTGCACCTCGATCATCGGTGGTGGCGATTCCGTCGCAGCCGTCAACAAGTTTAACCTGGCCGACAAGATGAGCTGGATCTCCACCGGCGGTGGCGCTTCCATGGAGCTCGTCGAGGGTAAGGCCCTGCCCGGAGTGGAGGCGCTTCTCGATGCCTAATCGTACCCTTCTTATCGCTGGTAACTGGAAGATGAACAACGACGTCGCCGAGGCTGCCAAGCTCGCCGACGAGCTGGCCCAGGCTCTGCCCGAGGTGCCGGCTGGCGTCGAGGTGCTCGTCTGCCCTCCGACCATCGACATTACTACGGTTCATGACCGCATTCAGGCTGCCCCCATCGCCCTCGGTGCACAGAACGTGTACTGGGAGGCCAAGGGTGCCTTCACCGGTGAGTCCTCTTGCGACATGCTCAAGTCCGCTGGCTGCACCTACTGCATCATCGGCCACTCCGAGCGTCGTGACTACTTCCACGAGACCGATGAGGACCAGAACAAGAAGGCTAAGGCTCTCGTTGCCGCCGGTCTTGTGCCCGTCTTCTGCTGCGGTGAGTCCCTTGAGGTTCGCGAGGCCGGCACCTATGTCGAGCATGTCGTGAACCAGGTCAAGGCTGGTCTCGAGGGTCTTGAGATCACCTGCCCCAAGCAGGTCGTCGTCGCCTACGAGCCCATCTGGGCCATCGGCACCGGCAAGACCGCTACCGCCGAGGACGCTCAGGAGGTCTGCGGCGCTATCCGTGAGACCCTCAAGGAGATGTTCGGCGAGGAGCTCGCCAACGGCATCCGCGTTCTTTATGGTGGCTCCGCCAAGCCCGCCAACATCGCTGAGCTTGTTGCCAAGCCCGACGTTGACGGCGCCCTCGTGGGCGGCGCTTCGCTCAAGGCTGCCGACTTCGCCTCTATGGTCGTCAAGGCAGGCGAGTAGGTCATATGGCACAGCGTCATCTTCCTGCACTCCTAATCATCATGGATGGCTGCGGCTTGGCTCCGGCCGACGGCGAGAACGCCGTCGCTGCCGCCAAGACGCCCTTCCTCGATAGCCTGTATGCGAAGTATCCTCACACCACGCTCGGTGCTTCGGGCGAGGACGTGGGCCTTCCCGACGGCCAGATGGGCAACTCCGAGGTGGGTCACCTCAACATCGGTGCCGGCCGCATCGTGTTTCAGGAGCTTTCGCGCATCAATAACGCCATCAAGGACGGCTCCATCGCCAAGAACGAGGTTTTCGTCAAGGCTATGGATGACGTCAAGGCCGAGGGCAAGACCCTGCACCTCATGGGCCTTATGAGCCCCGGCGGTGTTCATTCTCACATGAACCATGTCGAGGCCCTGGTCAAGATGGCTGCCCAGTATGGCATTAAGACCGTTCGCGTTCACGCCTTTATGGATGGCCGCGACGTCGATCCGCAGTCCGGTGCCGGCTACATGAGCGAGTTCTGCGCCTTCCTGGCCAAGATCTCCGAGGAGACTGGTTGCGACGCTCGCGTTGCTACCGTCTCGGGCCGTTATTGGGCTATGGACCGCGACAACCGTTGGGAGCGCATCGAGCGCGCCTACGACGTCATGGTCAATGCGTCCGATGCCGATACCGACCCCGTTGCCGGTATCAAGGCCTACTACGAGAAGGATCCGCGCGGCGATGAGTTCGTTGAGCCGTTCGCTGCCCACAACGAGGGCATCCACGAGGGCGACGCGGCCATCTTCTTCAACTTCCGTCCCGACCGCGCTCGTCAGATGACCCGCGTGTTCACGGACAAGGAGTTCGACGGCTTTGAGCGCGAGCAGATCAAGCTCTCGCACTTTGTGACGATGACCGAATACGATCCGACGTTTGACGTCGAGGTCGCCTTCCCCAAGACGTTCCCCGAGAACGTTCTGGCTGACGTTATCGCAGCCAATGGCCTGAAGCAGCTGCACACCGCCGAGACCGAGAAGTACGCCCACGTGACGTTCTTCCTTAACGGCGGCATCGAGGAGCCCAAGGAGGGCGAGGAGCGCGTGCTCGTCGCTTCCCCCAAGGTTGCTACCTATGATTTGCAGCCCGAGATGAGCGCTCCCGAGGTTACCGAGAAGCTCGTCGCTGCCATCAACGAGGACCGCGCTGATTTCTACATCGTGAACTTCGCGAACTGCGACATGGTTGGTCACACCGGTGTCTTCGACGCGGCCGTTAAGGCTGTCGAGGCTGTTGACGATGCCCTGTCCAAGGTTGTCCCGGCGATTCTCGCTAAGGGCGGCTTTGCGCTGATTACCGCCGACCACGGCAACGCCGATCACATGTTTGACGTTGCTTCCGACGGTTCCAAGCATCCGTTTACGGCTCACACCACCAACCGCGTGCCGTTCATCATCGTTGATGAGAAGGCACAGCTCACCGGTATCGAGGACGGTCGACTTTCCGATATCGCCCCGACTATGCTCACCATGGCTGGTCTGGAGCCTTCCGCCGAGATGACGGGCCGCGTGCTCGCGACCGAGGCCTAAGAGAAAACGCCAAGCGTTTCTTTGCAAGGGGGTTGACCATATTCGGGCAACCCCCTTTTTTGGTATTTCTGCCATTTCTACCTCGTCCCCAAATGGCAGGTGGGGAGTGTCGGGGGTTGTGGTACAGTACTGGAGTTTGAATTGTTCTATTAAGGAGCTTCTCTATGGGTCCGTTTCAGATTCTGCTGTTTGTAGTTTGGGCTGTCTCTGCCGTGGCGCTGACGATTCTCGTCCTGATGCATTCCGGTAAGGGCACCGGCGTTTCGGATATGATCGCCAGCTCGCTGTATAACTCCAGCTCTGCCACGGGCGTTATGGAGCAGAACCTTGACCGCCTGACCGTCATCATGGCTGTCGTGTTTGCCGTGTGCGTCGTGCTCTGCATGTTTTTCTTCCCGCAGGGCATCGTGGGCTACTAAGCACGAGTCGCATAAAAAAATTAAAAAGGGTCCCGCATGTACGGGGCCCTTTTTGTTTACAGACTTGTAACAGAGCCAGAATATCACCACATACTGCGCCCAACTAAAGAAATTCTCGACCGTTAACCGGAATTAGCCCCAAACCGTGCATAAAATGCGCTACTGTATTGAAAACGTTGGCCTGTTGTGCATAACCAGCCATAGCAACGGGCGGCGTTTCGATAGTTCGGATCGGATTGTCTCGACATATGTCCGACTGAACATTTCTTTGTCCTATCTCATAAGGAGGATGGCATGGCTGATTCTATGTTCCACCAGCCCGTTATGGGTCGTCGCGCCTTTGTCGGCGGTACCCTTGCTGCGAGCTCCATGGCTTTTCTTGCCGCATGCGGCAAGAAGGGCGGCGACGCTTCCGGTTCTGAGTCCGGTTCGACGCTGAACTTCTACATCAATAACCCGGTCTGCATCGACCCCTACAATGTCCAGGAGGACCAGGGCACTCAGGTCGAGTACCAGCTCTTTGACGCTCTGACCTCTTATGACGCCGAGAAGGGCGAGATCGTTCCGCTGGCTTGCGAGTCCTTCGAGGCCAACGACGACGCCACCGAGTTTACCTTCAAGATCAAGAAGGCCAAGTTCCACAACGGTGATGACGTTACCTCCAAGTCCTTCAAGCTCGGTTGGGAGCGTCTGGTCAGCACCAAGTCCGCTGTCGCTCAAGAGTATGGTCCTTCCGAGGTCTCCTATCACCTTTCCATGGTCGAGGGCTATGACGATCTGCTTGCCGGTAACACTACTGAGCTCAGCGGTGTTACCTGCCCTGACGATGAGACCCTCGTCGTCAAGCTGACTTCCGCTTACGCCGACTTCCCCTTCGTCGCCTCTCATCCGGCTCTGTCCCCGGTTCCCGAGTGCGCCGAGTCCGATGTCAAGAGCTTCTACCTTGCCCCGATCGGTAACGGCCCGTTCATGATGGACGGCAAGTGGGAGGATGGTCAGGAGATCAACCTCAGGAAGTTCGACGATTACTATGGCGACAAGGCCAAGATCGATAGCATCCACTTCCAGGTCATCAAGGACGTGGAGACCGCTTACAAGGAGTTCCAGGCCGGTAACCTTGACATCTGCGACGTTCCCGTTGCTCAGATCGACGCCGCCAAGAAGGATCGCGGCGAGTCCAAGGACGGCTACACCATGGGCGACGGCGAGCGCATGCTGCTCGGCGCCGAGCCTTCCACCTACTACCTGACCTGCAACACCACGGCCGAGCCGTTCAACAACGCCGATCTGCGCAGGGGCATCTCCCTGGCCATCAACCGTGAGGCCATCTGCAAGACCATCTTCAAGGGTACCCGCACCCCCGCTGACGGCATTGTTCCTCCGGGCATCGATGGCTACAAGGAGGGCGCATGGGAGTTCTGCGCCTACGACGTCGACAAGGCTAACGAGTACCTCGACAAGGTTGCTCCCGCTGACGCCAACGGCGATCGTGGCATTAACGTGACTCTGTCCTACAACCAGGACGGTGGCCACAAGGAGATCATGGAGTCCATCATCGGTGACCTTGCCAAGGTTGGCATTACCGCCGTCTCCGATACCCCCGAGTGGTCTGCCCTGCTCGAGCAGTACCAGAACCTCAACTATCAGTTCGGTCGTCTGGGCTGGATTGCCGACTACCCGATCATGGACAACTTCCTGTATCCGCTGTTCCACTCCGACTCCCTCGGTGGCGACAACCGTTCTGGTTACAACAACCCCGAGTTCGACGCCAAGGTCGACGAGGCCCGTACCACGATTGACGACGAAGAGCGCGTCGCTAAGATGCAGGAGGCCGACGCAATGGTCGCTGCTGACTGCCCGGTCATCCCGCTGATGTTCTACACGCACACCATCGCCGGCTCCGATCGCATCAAGTACCTCTATGTCGATCCGCAGAAGCACGCCGATCTGGGTACCGCTGAGCTCGCCTAAGAGTTTTGCAGCTTCCGTGAGGGTCAAGTATTTACGTAGACCTCATGGGAAACATACAGTTCTCCCTGACCTGGGGTAAACTGGCTGATGGTAATTTTGGGATGCCGGTCTGGCGATCGGCATCCCATTTAGGTTAATCCCTAGATAGGGGAGTGGTATGGGTAAGTACATCGTTAAACGTGTGCTTCAGTTCATCCCGGTATTTTTGGGCGTTACGCTGATTCTGTTCGCCCTCCAGAATATCGTGCCGGGAGATCCGATCAAGCTGATCGGTGGAGACAAGGCTCTGTCCCCCGAGGTGGAGCTTCAGCTTCGCGTCCGCTATCACCTGGTCCAATCGGACGAGGACGGCAACGCGATCCTTGACGAGAACGGCGACCCCGTTCAAACGTCGCTCGTGGACCGTTACTTGTATTACATGAACGGCCTGCTTCATGGCGATCTGGGTAATTCCTATCAGCGCAAGCTGCCGGTTACGGAAATCTTTGCCCAGAAGTATCCGTATACGGTCAAACTTGCCGCGTGCGCCATCGTACTCGAGGCAATCATGGGTATCGGTGCGGGTATCATTTCGGCGGTAAAGCGTTATTCCTTCTGGGATATTTTGGTAACGCTCACCACGTCGATCCTCGTTGCCGTCCCGGCCTTCTGGCTCGGTATGTTGCTGCAGCTGTTCTTTGGCGTCATTCTCAAGGACGCCACGGGCGGTGCATTCTCCATGCCGATCTCGGGTGCCGGTGGTTCCAGTTCTCAGTATCAGGATTGGATGCACTATGTGCTTCCGACCATTACGCTGGCTTCGGTTTCGACCGCTTATGCCGCCCGCATTATGCGCTCGCAGCTGCTTGACGTCATGAGCCAGGATTACATCCGTACGGCAAAGGCCAAGGGTCTCTCCAATCGCGCGATCATCATCAAGCATGCGCTTAAGAATGCACTCATCCCCGTCGTTACCTATATTGGTGTCGACTTTGGTGCCATGCTTTCGGGCGCCATCCTGACCGAGACGGTTTTTAACTGGCCCGGTATCGGCTATGAGGTCTATCGTGCCATTAGCATGCGTGACTGGCCCATCGTTATGGGCGGCGTTACGCTCATCGTCGTCGTCGTCATGGTGATCAACCTGCTCGTCGACATTAGCTATGCATTCCTCGACCCGCGCATCCGCCTTGGCGGTCCGTCGGATAAGGCCTAAGGGAGGTACGTCTCATGCAGGAAACTGATTCTCAGTCTCAGGAGCAGGCTACCGCCACCATGGCCGCATCTGCTCCCGCCAAGTCTCGCACGCTGTGGGGCGACGCTTTTAAGCGTCTTCGTAAGAACAAGCTCGCCGTTATCGGTGTCTGCTGGATCATTATCGTCGTTGTGGTTGCCTTGACCGCAGATCTGTGGGCTAAGCCCTGGCTCGGTTCGCCGACGGCTTCCGATTCGACCACCATGGCCGAGACGTCGCTGCTGGCTCCGTGTGCAGAGCACCCGTTTGGCACCGACTCCCTTGGCCGTGACATTCTCGTCCGCGTTATCTACGGTGCACGCGTTTCGCTGTCCGTCGGCATTATGGCCACTGCGATTTCCACGGTGATTGGTCTGGTCATGGGCGCTCTGGCCGGTTTCTACGGCGGCATCTGGGATACGATCATCATGCGCTGTGCGGACATCTTCCTTGCGTTCCCGTACGTGCTGTTCGTTGTCGCCATGATCGCCGTTATCGGCCGTGGTCTTCAGAACGTCTTTATCGCCATCGGTATTCTTGGCTGGCCTTCGATTGCGCGCGTCTTCCGATCCGCGATCTTGACGGTCAAGGAAAACGACTATGTTGACGCTGCGCGCGCGATGGGTGCATCTGATGCTCGTATCGTCGTGCGTCACATCTTCCCGAACTCCGTTGCCTCCATCGTGGTCTACGCGACTATGAACATTGGTGGCGCCATTCTGACCGAGTCCGCTCTGTCCTTCCTCGGCATGGGCGTTATTCCGCCTACGCCTTCGTGGGGCTCCATGATTCAGGACGGTCAGCAGTATCTTCTGACTGCTCCCTGGATGATGATCATGCCCGGTCTGGCAATTCTCTCGACGGTGCTCGCCTTCACCTTGCTGGGTGACGGTCTGCGCGACGCCCTCGACGTCAAGATGAAGGACGCATAAGGATGAAGAAGAACAAGAACTATGTGGACCTGAAGGACCAGCCGGTTCCCGAGGGCCAGCATCTGCTCGAGGTTGATGACCTTAAGATGTATTTCCACACCGAGGATGGCGTCGTTCGCGCTGTCGATGGTGTGTCCTACACGCTCGATCGTGGCGAGACCCTGGGTGTCGTCGGTGAGTCCGGCTCTGGTAAGTCCGTGACCGCCATGACCATCATGGGTCTTATCTCGATGCCTCCGGGAAAGATTGAGGGCGGTGACGTTCGCTATCGCGGTCGTTCTATCCTCGAGATGACCGAGGAAGAGATGCAGCACATTCGTGGCAACGATATCGCGATGATCTTCCAGGACCCTATGACCTCCTTGAACCCGGTCTATAAGATTGGCAAGCAGGTGGGTGAGGGCCTTCGTCTGCACCGTGGCTACTCCAAGCAGGAGGCGCTCAAGCGCGCCACCGAGCTTTTGGACCTCGTTGGCATTCCCGAGCCCGAGAAACGCGTCAATGAGTATCCGCACCAGTTTTCTGGTGGTATGCGTCAGCGCGTCATGATTGCCATGGCCCTTGCCTGCGATCCCGATATTCTGATTGCCGACGAGCCCACGACTGCCCTGGACGTTACCATTCAGGCTCAGATTATTGAGCTTATGCAGGAAATGCAGGAGAAGAACGGCAACGCCATCATCATGATTACCCATGACCTGGGTGTTGTCGCCGATATGGCCGACAAGATCATGGTTATGTACGCCGGCCGTCCCGTCGAGTTCGGTACTGCTGAGGAAATCTTCTACGAGAGCCGTCACCCCTATACCTGGGGCCTGATTCGCTCCATCCCGGAGCAGGCCATCGATGAGAAGAAGCCGCTTACGCCGATTCACGGCAACCCGCCTTCGCTCATGAACCTGCCCGAGGGTTGTGTGTTCTCGCCTCGTTGCCCCTATGCGACCGATAAGTGCCGCAAGCAGCGCCCCGAGCGTTTTGTCACCGAGTCCGGCCACTATTCTGCGTGTCATTATTCCGGTGACCCCGAGTTCCTCAAGAACGCCCCTGAGACGTCCCGCACGCGTAAGGATTCCAAGAAGGGAGGCGAGGCGTAAATGGCAGACAATAACGAGCGCACTCCGCTGCTGAAGGTCGAGCACCTCTCTAAGGAGTTCCCCGCAGAGTCCGGCATGTTCGCCAAGCGTTTTTCCAAGCGCGTCGTCTCTGCTGTAAACGACATCTCTTTTGAGATTTATCCTGGTGAGACCTTTGGTCTGGTTGGTGAGTCTGGTTGCGGTAAGTCCACTACGGGTCGCACCATCATGCGCCTGACCAAGCCGACCGCCGGTAAGGTGTTCTTCCAGGGTAAAGATGTTGCCGAAATGAGCAAGCATGAGATCAAGGATATGCGTCGCGAGATGCAGTTTATCTTCCAGGATCCTTATGCCTCGCTGAATCCTCGCATGACCATCGGCGAGATCGTCTCCGAACCCATGACCATTCACGGCGTGGGAACCAAGGAGGAGCGCATTGAGCGCGTCCGCGAGCTTCTCGACGTTGTCGGACTGAACCCCGAGCACATCAACCGCTATCCTCATGAGTTCTCGGGTGGCCAGCGTCAGCGTGTCGGCATTGCCCGCGCTTTTGCGCTGAAGCCCAAGCTGATTATCTGTGACGAACCGGTATCCGCTCTGGATGTGTCCATTCAGGCCCAGGTTCTGAACCTGCTTAAGGAGCTGCAGGACAAGTTTGGTACGGCGTATCTGTTTATCGCCCACGACCTGTCCGTCGTTCAGCACATCTCCGATCGCGTTGCCGTTATGTATCTGGGTAAGGTGGTCGAGGTCTCTGACTGGAAGACGCTCTATAGCGAGCCTCACCACCCGTATACGCAGTCGCTGCTGTCTGCCGTGCCGGTTCCCGATCCGGATATCCAAAAGTCTCGTAAGCGCATCATCCTTGCCGGCGATCCGCCGTCACCGCTGGATCCGCCGACTGGCTGCCGTTTCCACACGCGCTGCCCGATCGCGCAGGGCATCTGCTCCGAGAAGTTTCCCGAGTTTAGGGAAGTCGCACCGGGCCACTGCTGCGCCTGCCACTTCGCCGAGCCGTTCCCGATCAAGGAATCGCACATCGACCTGTAGTCGGTTGTTATCGTTCGGGCCCGTGCTGGACTTAGTTTTCAGAACGTCCTCGACCATGGAAACCCCCTTATCCTGCTCCTTCGGAGCTGCGGATAAGGGGGTTTCCTGGTCTGCGGAATGTTCTGAAAACTAAGTCCAGCACGGGCCCTGTGTTACCACTGCAGGGGGGTGTTCCTATAGTTTTGTCAACTGGGAAATGCTCTCCGTGCGACCGAATCGCGGCATGCTGACGCCAGGCCATTCGGCCGGTGGGCTTCAGTCTGTTCGGTGCGTT
>NZ_JBQHTS010000018.1:0-42985 GCF_052065595.1 Collinsella sp. HCP28S3_E12 | reverse complement strand
AGTTCCGTTAGCGCAGTTGGTGAAAGTACGTTAGCGGGGTCGGCGAAAGCGCGTTAGCGCATTCGGCGAGATGCGTTTGCGAAAGTGGTCAATTTTAGATTAGCGCTAACAAGAAGCAGTATGCCGCCATCGCCCGCGCCATCTCCGAGTTCACCCCGGTCTATATGTGCGCCAACCAGGTCGACTACGCCAACTGCAAGGCCGTCTTCGAGAACGACGAGAACGTCACCGTCGTCGAGATGACCACCGACGACGCCTGGTTCCGCGACACCGGCGCCACCTACGTCATCAACGGCAAGGGCGATAAGCGCGCCAACCACTGGCACTTCAACGGCTACGGCGGCCTCATCGACGGCCTCTACTTCCCGTGGGACAAGGACGAGCAGATCGCCCTCAAGATGGCCGAGCTCTCCGGCTGCCGCCGCTACCGTCCCGACGACATGATCCTCGAGGGCGGCTCCATCACCGTCGACGGCGAGGGCACCCTCGTCGTCACCGACCAGTGCCTCCTGTCCCCCGGCCGCACCTGCTCCGCGGTGCTCGAGGAGGAGGAGGACCCCGAGTCCCTCTGGCCCAAGTACCGCAAGAAGTTCGAGCCCTGGAGCGAGGAGCTTCGCGAGTACATGACCGAGCACCTCAAGGACTACCTCGGCGTCGAGAAGGTCATCTGGGTCAAGGAGGGCATCGACCCCGAGGAGACCAACGGCCACATCGACGACGTCGCCACCTTCATCGCCCCGGGCGTCATGGTCTGCATCTGGACCGACGACCCCGAGTACCCGTTCTACGAGCAGTGCCACGCCGCCTACGAGACCCTCTCCAACGCGGTTGACGCCAAGGGCCGCAAGCTGAAGGTCTACAAGCTCTGCATGCCCGTGAAGCCGCTGTACATGGACCAGGCCTCCTGCGACACCATCGACGCCGACGAGAACGCCGAGCCGCGCGTCCCCGACGAGCCGCTGATCGCCTCCTACATGAACTACCTCGTGACCAACCACGGCGTCATCGTCCCGCAGTACGGCGACGAGAACGACCAGCTGGCCGTCGACACGCTCCAGGAGATCTACGACGAGGTCTGGGGCGAGGGCGTCTACAAGTGCGTGGGCGTCAAGTCCGACCAGGTCGTCTACGGCGGCGGCAACATCCACTGCATCACGCAGCAGGAGCCGTCCGCCTAATAGCCCGGCTTGCCGGGGCGCGGTGACCCTCTTTCACGGGAGTCCGCCGCACCCCGGAGGCCCGGCCGGCCGGGCTTTCCCCGGGCACTCCGCTGCCTCCACACCGGAGTGCCCCTCCCCTTCGATTGGATACCCGTCTGGCCTGGGACCTATCGCGGGTTAGGCCTATTGTTCGCTTGGATATCCCAGGTCAGACGCGTATTCAACTGTCGAAAGTTCCCGGTCGTATACGCGGCCGTCTTGATCGGAGTATCTATGTACCAGCGTATTTAATTACTGCGCTGGAATAGAACACATGTTTGATAAATTAATTTAGCATCAGACAGCGGGCGCAGTTTCAGTCGAATCCGTGCCCGCTGCTGTATGTGTGAGCAGTGTGAACAGGGGACGTAGCCCCGTTCACACCTGGACCCATGTCGGCACCGGTCAATGCCCACGATGCTTCTGCTTGCGCTTCAGCTTCCGCTGCTCGAAGCGCGCCTCCGCCTCATCCGCGCGACGCTGACTTCTTGCTTGAGCCGACTCCCGCTTCATCGCTTCCCGCTGCGCCGCGAGCGCCTGTTGTGCCTTGGTGCTCACCGCGGGCCGTTTAAGGGCTTTCGCTGCCTCGCGAGCGCGCCGCTTGGGGTTCTTCGCGGGCTTGCTTGTCTCAGTGGTCTTGTCGCCGAAGAACGAGAGCTTCTCCCATTTGCCGACAACGAATCGCAGGATCTCCTCATCGGACGGCTCCGCGCCGAAGACGATGCGGGCGACGCCGTATCTGCCGTCCTCGACATGCTCCGCCAGCCCGACCCAGAATTGGCCGTCGTGATATACGGTCAGGGTGGACGACACACTGATCTGCATGGTTGGTTCCTCCTTTATGTAGATGACCATGCAGAGAAGGGACAACCAAGGAGGCAGGTTACTGATGCGGACCCCCGCACGCCCACGACTACCCGACGGGGACTGTGTTTTTATTTCTGGTAGTTGGATTGTAGCACGCGCAGACGCGCCCTTCATCGCTGGCGACATGACATGGTTGGGGCTTACCACCCGACGCGCCCTTGCGCATATCGTCTTCTCATTTTCGAAACTTTAAAAGACCTTGAGTTTCGAAACCGCGAAGGAGAGTTTAAGCAAGAGACGACGTTAGCTCTGAGTCGACGCTCGAGAAGGGGCTCTCGTCGCTTCTGTCCATCAGGGATGCATTCACGAAGGTCCTCATCGCCCGCACGAGGCGCGGGCCTTATACCCGGGAGGGCGTTCTCGTGCTGGATCTCGCGAGGTGACTGCTCGGCGAGCAGGAGTTCTGAGCGTCATACGGGGATATCGCTCGATAGGGCACGCAGGGCCGTTTGTGCTCGCACGGGAAACGTCGTCGCCGTATGGGCGGCCAGTCGCATCCGATTAGTCTTTTGTTAAACAGACCTTTCGAGTGCGCACGAAGTGATTGCGCCAACA
Source organism: Collinsella sp. HCP28S3_E12 (assembly GCF_052065595.1). NCBI lineage: Bacteria > Bacillati > Actinomycetota > Coriobacteriia > Coriobacteriales > Coriobacteriaceae > Collinsella > Collinsella sp. HCP28S3_E12. The sequence continues at coordinate 40,364 of NZ_JBQHTS010000018.1, read as the reverse complement.
ACGAAGCCCCAACCTGCTCGCTAACTCATGGGCAAGCCACCTGAGACTACTCATTTTCCCTACTAGCAATGAAGGCCTGCGACCTGCAGTTTTGCAAACTGCTTGAAAGGCGCCTGCGTTGATTCGCTTCCTATTGCAGCTGGCGGCTCGCACACGAAAAGGCACTTGAGTTTCAAAGCGGGCGTTTTCGTCGATATCGAACCTCTAAAGGCTGTCCGCCGTGCCCTTTGGGAATGAATGATGGGCTTATGTCTGTTCCACTTTATGCGACATTTTGTCTATAGGGATGATGCTGCTGTAATGCATGGGGCCCGGAGCGCGGCATTTACTGCGCTCCGGGCCTCACTGTTTTGAGAGTTTATGGCGGCTCTGCCGTCGTCCTAGTCAAACAAACTCGGCATGTCGTTTTCTTTCATGAGGGCACCGGCAGAGGGGAGACTCTGCGCGGTGAACTTCTCGGCCGAGACGCCGGCGCCAAGGATTTCCTCGGTCGTGCCGACGGTGGTGACCGAGCGACCCTTCTTGGCGGTAAAGGCCTGGACGCCCTGCGTGTTGGTGGTCGTCTTGGTCTTGAGCAGCGACGTGTTGAAGTTCATCAGGCGGTAGTCGCTCGAGACCAGCGCGAGGTCGCGATCCTCCTTGAGCACCTGTGCATACAGCAGTTTGCTGCCGCCGTAGATGGCGTTCTTGAGGCGCTTGCGGTTGGTCTTGGTGACGTATCCAGAAAGCGCGACGCGCACCACACGACCGTTCTCAAAGACGAACAGCACGTCGGCCTTGTAGTCCTCGGGGTCGATGACCCAGATGACGCTCTCGTCGGGTTCCATCTCGAGGTCGGTGGGCAAGTACGAGCCCAGCTGGGCCGACTTGGTGTCCTCAAACGCTGCGACCTTGCACTTGTACACCTGGCTCTTGTTGGTAAACACGAGCAGCTCGTGCGTATTGGAGGACGGGAACTCGATAAAGGGCTTATCGCCGTCCTTGTACTTGAGCGTCGCAGCCTTCTTGAGTACGCGGTCCGTCATCTTCTTAAGGTAGCCCTCGCGCGAGAGCATGATGGTAACCGGATATTCCTCGACCTCGGGCTCCAGGCTTACCTCGATGACCTCGTGAGGCTCAATCCTGCCCGTGCGGCGCGGCATCACGTACTTCTTGTTGACCGCAGCCAGCTCGTCGCTGATGACCTTCTTGATGTTCTCCTCGCTGGAGAGGATCTCCTCTAGCTCGGCAATCTCACCCTCAAGCTTAGCGATGTCCTTGGTGCGGTTGAGGATGTACTCCTCGTTGATGTTGCGGAGCTTAAGCTCGGCAACAAACTCGGCCTGGGTCTCGTCGATGTCGAAACCCTTCATAAGGTTGGGCACGACCTCAGCCTCGAGCTTGGTGCCACGGATGATGGCGATGGCCTTGTCGATGTCGAGCAGAATCGCCTCGAGGCCGTGCAGCAGGTGCAGGCGCTCGGACTTTTTGCCCAAGTCAAAGTTAATGCGACGACGCGTGGACTCAATACGCCACTTGACCCACTCGTGCAGGATCTGGCGTACGCCCATAACGCGGGGGTAACCATCGACCAACACGTTAAAGTTGCACGAGAACGAATCCTGCAGCGTAGTCGAGCGATAGAGCTTGGCCATGAGCTTATCGGGGTCGACACCGCGCTTAAGGTCGATGGCGATACGCAGGCCCGAGAGGTCAGTCTCGTCGCGGATGTCAGCGATCTCCTTGACCTTGCCCTCTTTGGAGAGCTTGACGATGCGATCGATGATGACATCGGTCTTGGTGGTGTAGGGGATCTCGTAGACCTCGATGATGCGCTCTTCGGGAATCCAGCGCCAGCGGGAGCGGATCTGGAAGCTGCCAAGGCCGGTCTCGATAATCTTTTCCATCTCCTCGCGGCGGTAGATAATCTCACCGCCGGTCGAGAAGTCGGGCATGGGCATATATTCGAGCAGATCGCAGTTAGGATCCTGCAGGTAGTGCATGGTGGCGGTGCAGACCTCGTTGAGGTTGAAGCCGCAGATGTCGGACGCCATGGCGACGCCGATGCCCTTGTTGGCCGAGACAAGGATGTTGGGGAACGTGGTGGGCAACAGACGCGGCTCCTTCATGGCGCCGTCGTAGCTGTCGACGAAGTCGACCGGGTCTTTGTCGATGTCCTTGAAGATCTCGGCACTGATGGGGGCGAGCTTGGCCTCGGTGTAACGTGAGGCGGCGTAGCTCAGGTCGCCCGAATAGTACTTGCCAAAGTTGCCCTTCGACTCCACGAAGGGGGCGAGCAGCGCCTCGTTGCCGGTGGCCAAGCGCACCATCGTCTCGTAGATCGCGGCGTCGCCGTGCGGGTTGAGCTTCATGGTTTGGCCCACGATGTTAGCGCTCTTCTGGCGCTCACCTTTGAGCAAGCCCATCTTGTACATGGTGTAGAGCAGCTTGCGGTGCGAGGGCTTAAAACCGTCGATCTCGGGGAACGCACGCGAGACGTTGACGCTCATGGCGTAGGGCATGTAGTTGACCTCGAGCGTCTGCGTGATCGGCTGATTGGTGACCTCGGAGTGCAGGCCGATGACGTTCTCGGCGTTGACCTGCTTTTTCTTTGGCTGGTTCTTCGTCTTCTTCTTTGCCACGATTTCCTCTTGAACTTCTTATGGGCCGTCGTTATCGATTTGCTGCTACTGCAGGTCCAGCTGGTCCAGGTATTCCTTGCCGTGCTCCGAGATATGGCGCTTGCGGCCCGCCTCGTCGCTGCCCAGCAGAAGGTTGAACATGGTCTCCATCTTGGTGACGTCTTCGGACTCGACCTTGATCAGACGACGCGTCTCGGGGTTCATGGTGGTGAGCCACATCATGTCCGGGTCGTTCTCACCAAGACCCTTGGAGCGGTTGATGGAGCACTTCTGGTCGCCGATCTCCTTAAGAATGCCGTTCTTCTCGAGCTCGGTGTAGGCAAAGTAGGTCTTTTCTTTGCAGTTGATCTCGTAGAGCGGCGACTCGGCGATATACACGTAGCCTTCGTCGATAAGCGTGGGCACCAGGCGATAGAGCATGGTGAGCACGAGCGTACGGATGTGATAGCCGTCGACGTCGGCGTCCGTACAGATGATGACCTTGTTCCAGTTGAGGTTGTCCAGGTCAAAGGCGCCCAGGTTCTTGATGCGCTTGTCCTTGATCTCCACGCCGCAGCCCAGCACGCGCATGAGGTCCATGATGATGTCGGACTTAAAGATGCGCGGATAGTCCTCCTTTAGGCAGTTGAGGATCTTGCCGCGGACGGGCATAACGCCCTGGAACTCGGCATCGCGCGAGGTGCGAATGGCGCCTGCTGCCGAGTCGCCCTCTACGATGTAGATCTCGCGACGGCTCTTGTCCTTGGAGCGGCAGTCGATGAATTTCTGCACGCGGTTGGCCATGTCGGTCTTCTGCTGCAGGTTGGTCTTGATGCTCTGGCGCGTCTTCTCGGCATTCTCGCGCGAGCGCTTGTTGATGAGCACCTGCTCCATGATCTTGTTGGCGGCATCTTTGTTCTCGATCAAGTAGGTCGAGAGGCGCTCCTTAAAGAATGCCGTCATGGCCTGCTGGATAAAGCGGTTGTTGATGGCCTTCTTAGTCTGGTTTTCGTAGGACGTTTGGGTGGAGAAGCAGTTGGTTACCAGCACCAGACAGTCCTGGACATCTTGCCACTTAATGCCGCTCTCGTTTTTGTTGTACTTGCCCTGTTGCTTGATGTAGGCATCGATGGCGCTGGTCAGGGCGCTACGGGCCGCCTTTTCGGGTGAGCCGCCGTTCTCGAGCCAGGAGGAGTTGTGGTAGTACTCCTGCATCGTGAAAGTGCGCGAGAAGCACATGCAAGCAGTGATTTTTACGTTGTAATCGGGCAGATCCTCGCGATCGCGACCGCGACGGTCGGCCTCGATAAAGAAGGGATCGGTAAGGTAGTCGGCACCGACCTTCTCGAGCACGTAGTCCTCGATGCCCTTGGGATAGCAGAAGTCCTCTTGGGAAAACTCGCCGTCGTCGCCCTCGATGCGCAGCCGGAAGGTCACGTTGGCGTTGACCACGGCCTGGCGGCGCATGGTCTCGCGATACCAATCGTGGGGGATGCTGATGGAGGTAAAGACCTCAAGATCGGGGCGCCACTTGATGGTGGTACCGGTGCGGTCCTCGTCGCTGGGCTCAACCTCGAGTGCTTTCTTTTTGGCGCCGACGACCTTGCCCTTCTTAAAGTGCAGGGAGTACTTGTTGCCGTCGCGCCAAACCGTGACGTCCATGTATTCGGAGGCGTACTGGGTTGCGCACGAGCCCAGGCCGTTGGTGCCGAGCGAGAAGTCGTAGTCGCCGCCCTGGTTGTTGTTGTACTTACCGCCGGCGTAAAGCTCGCAAAAGACGAGTTCCCAGTTAAAGCGCTTCTCGGAGGGGTTCCAGTCAAGCGGGCAGCCGCGGCCGTTGTCCTCTACCTGAATGGAGCCATCGCGAAAGGCGGTAAGGGTGATGAGCTTGCCGTAGCCCTGGCGCGCCTCGTCAACGGCGTTGGACAGGATCTCGAAGGCGGCATGCGCGCAACCGTCGAGCCCGTCCGAGCCAAAGATGACGGCGGGGCGCAGGCGTACGCGCTCCTCGTCCTTGAGCTGGCGGATACTGTCGTTACCATAGTTTGCGGTGTTTTTTGCCATACTCGCTCTCTCGGTGCTCCTTTGCTGCGTTTAAGTCATATAGATAGTCAAGGTAGCATAGCCCAGCCCACAGACGATTCCAACCAACACGAAATCCATCGAACAATCGTTCGGAGTTCGATGAGGTTTCGTTTACTCGCACAAAACCGAGTCGGTATTGTGCGAGTAAGTTTGAATTGCGAACCGAAGTTGTAATGTCCGCATAGCGATGACGAATGAGCCGAGTCGGCGTCTCTCATAAAAGTAACTAGGAGCTAGCGGGGCCTATCCGAATTGACCTCATTGGCGGTATCGGCTTCGAGCGCCGTGCGGCGGGTGCTGTAGGCGACGAGGCCGGCGCCTGCCGCGGCGAGTGCTGCAGCGGCTGCCGTAAGGGGAGCGCATGTATCGCCCGTGCCCGCAAGCGCGCCCGCTTTTCCGGGGCGCTTGCTATTGTTGTGGTCCTTGCCGCTGCTGGAGCTGCTTCCGCCGGAGCCGCCGCCCTTGTCAGTACCGCCGCCACTCGAGCCGCCACCGTCGTCCGCCGTCATCGGTGCATCGTGAAGTCCCGTCGTATCCGCGCTGTCGCATACGCCGACCTGAACTTCGGAGCGTTCGCATGCCGCGTCGGGCACATGAAGCTCGTGCAGTACGGCACCCAGCGCCGAGTTTGCACCCGGTCGAATTTCCTCGAGCGTTACGGGATCGAGCGCCACCAGATTATGCGCCTTCGCATACAGCGTTACGCGTTTGCCCACATCGTCGCTCCAACTCTCGGGGATGGCGAAGCTCATGCGGAACTGTGCCGTGCAACCCGGTGCCAGCACGGCGTTGCCGTTGTCGGCTACCAGCGGGTGCGTTGCAAAACGTGCGCCCAGCGTCTCGAGCGCGTACTTCACGTGTGCCATGTCTTTGGCCGAAGCATCCTCGGCAAGCTCTGGATCGTAGATCGAAACCATGCGTGCGTTCAGTCCGAATCCGATGGATGCGCTGGAGAACGGCTGGCTGGAGCCCTCTCGGTACAGATCGATCGTGCCGGCGGTCAGCAAGGTGTTGCCGTCGTTTCGCACCGTGACCATGAAGGATTCGCCTGCTGCTCCGGGTACCACCGCGCCCGAGGTAGCGACCGCGCCCGTCGGAGTGGCACACGCCACCAAGGGCACTTCGATGCCGTGCAGCTCTGCCTCGCTCTTCTCCGCGCTCACAATGTGCGTGGCGAGTGCGGAGAGTATGCCTCCCGACGTCAAAAATGTCGTTATCTGATCGACGGGATGGTCCAGCTCGCACATCACGAACGGCTCCGTGAACAGATCGCCTGCCAAGGTGCTGGCGAAGATGCGGAAGTGCTTGCCCATCACTGCTACCGGGTTGCCTTCTTCGTCGTAGGTTTGTCCCACCTTGCCATCGGTGTTCTCTACATAGAGCACGCACCTGCCGTTGTTGCTTACGCTAAACGATGCCGGGCCACAGCCTGCGGCACCCACGGGCTGCGTTGCAAATGCCGATGCGCCTCGCGTCCAAGTAATATGCTGCAGTTGCTCGTTGACGGTTGCCAAAAAGCCCGAATGTTGTGGCCATGGCACCGCATGAGGTACCGTGGCGTCTGGTGACATAACGTCCCAGCACGCAATGGACTGGCCGATCACGGCGTACGATGCGCAGCCGCAACCGTCTGCGGTCTCGTACGCAACGGACACCACCATTTTGCCGTTGATATTCTCGGGCTTGCCCAGCTCGATACTCGACGGTGCTTGCGGAAAGCGGAGGATCTGACGGAACGTGAGACTGTCGCCCAAATCATCCGACCACAAGGTAAAGCATTCCAGCGCAACCTCGGCCTCGCTGCCGAGCGCCTTTTCTGCGGTGGTTCCGCGGCGGTGGAGGTAGGCACCCGACAGGCGCCCGTCGACGAGCGTCTTGCCCACCGTGATACGCGGGCACTGCAGACAATGGTAGCCATCCTCCTGAAGGCGGCCGCGCGAGATGCTGCGCCACGACGTATACGACACCACGCGAACTTCGCTATTACTTATGCGCAGGCGCACGACGGACAGTATGCCGGCTGTGCTTGCCGTATCGAAAAGGGTGTTGTCACCGGCGGGGCGCTCGCCCGAGATCAGCAGCACGTAGGCGTCCTGGTTTCCTCTTCCGTCCGTATATTCCACCACGTCGAAGTCGTAATCGAATATGCCGTCGCGCTCCACGTCGCCCTCGCCAAACCCAAGGGGAAAGTCCACGGGAGTGGGAGCGGACCACGTGCCGTTTGCCTTTGTGTGCACCACCAGGCGCGAGCGGCCATTGTCGCCGTAGCGCACCGAGGCGATACGGAACAGACATTCTACGCCGGCAATCATTGCCAGCTTCATGTGGGCTTCGCTGAGCACGCCAGCAAACAGCACGTTGTCGCTCGAGGGCTTGATGCCGCCACGCTCGTCCTCCGATACACCAGCAGAATTGGCGTTGGGGTCCGCAACGGCGTTCGTCGTCTGCCCGATATAGGTGTAGTCATACATCGGCGCGGCGTTTTCGTCGTTCTCTATCAGTGTATGGACGAAATGCTCGATCTGTCCCGTGTCGTCGCTTTCTGCATCCGCCTCGAGCTCAATGCGCGTGACCGCTTGATTCCAATCGCGCACGACAGGCGCGACGTTTACGGCAGTGGCCTTAACCTCGGCGCGTGCGAGCAGCTCGGCGTTGGTGACGATGGTGGCCGATGCGATAAATTGCGGCACGCCGCCTGCCTCGGCGTTGCCGGCCGTGCCGAAGCGGGCATCCAACGTGTAAGGCGTATCTCCACCCAATGCGAGCTCAGAGCGCTGGAGCACATACTGGTTGCCATTGTTCACCGACATATTCCACGAATCGAGGAGTGTGGGCCACGACCCCGACCAAGCCTTGGTGGTCCACTTGAACATTACGAACTGGAGTATCACATCGACATCGACGTCTGCACCTACGCGCAGTCGCGGAAGCTGGTGTCCATCTGCCTTCTCGTACCCAATGAACAGCGTGAGGGATGCGGCGCCGCGCACGGCAGACGAAGCGACGCCTGCAACGCCGGCGCCAAAGGTGACGGCAAGCCCGATCTGGATGGTGAACGAGCCCGAGGTGTTTGAATAGTCGAGCGAAATGTTTTTAAAAAACGCCGCGCCGCTGCCGTGCGTGTGGGCACCCACGGCGAGCGCCAGCTTCGCCAGCACCCAGGGGTTGACGTTTAGGAAAAACGGCACCGGTCCTAGGGTAAACTGCTCGGTCCAATTGAGGTCGGTTCTTACCTGGAAGAGGGCCTTAATATTGCCAAATGCGGGGTCGTTGTTGTCACCCCAGGTTTTGCCCACCCAGTCGTAGGCGAGCGATCCGTACAGCTGTGTGGCGATATTCATCGTAAAACGCGGCGTGCAGTGGTGACGAAGCAGCTTAGTGTTCCTTGGATCGGTGCCCGAACCGGCACTCATACTTTTGTACTGATTCCACTTCCCCTCCATCTCGTCGAGGTAGCGGTTTGCCTGCTTGGCGCCCGACTCTCGCGGTGACTTCTTCCAGTATTCCGGATCCGGATTGCCCGAATCGTTCATGTAGCCGACCGGTTTGTATCCTCCGCCAAACAGCACGTATCCGGCAAAAGAGAAATTAAACATAATGGGGAACGAGGGCATCCAGCACGTGAACTTATTTCCGCCGATGCCGGGAAACGCCGCCGGGAAATCAAACGGAGTAATCTCTTGGTCCATGGTGGTGGGGACGATAGTGGTCGAACCCGATTCTGCCTTTGCGGCCGGCGCGGTGACAACGGCCATGGGGGAGGAGAGTGTATAGGTCTTGCCCTGATAGTCGAGGACAAAGCGCAGCTTGCATCCTTCCTCCAGAAGGCCCGAAGCTGCATCGAGGAACGTGTCTTCGAGTGTGAACGTTGCCAGATTATCCGAACCCGATGCACTGGCCTTGACTTGGCCAATTTGCGTGACGGTTTCGGATGAGCTGCTCGTGGCGGGCATTACCTTGTTGATGCACAGCGTTGCCTGTCCACCCTGTGGCAGATGTGCCTGCACGGTAAAGGCGTGCGTGTCGGGTTGGTCGTTTCCGGCGTCGTCCTTCGGCAGTGCCATGAACGTGGCGTCGGCGTACTGGATGTCCCACTCGTCGAACGTAAGCTGGCGAAAGTACGGCTCACCGTCGGAAAGCGGACGTGTGGGCGCGGTAATGGCGGTGCCGCCCTGGATGCGCGTGAGGGGGATCTCGACATCACGGTAGCCCGCCATGCTGATGGAGATGCCACCGTTAAAGTCGTACGCGTCGAGAAGCGTTGCCTGGTCCACGTAGCCTTCCGAAAGCGGCGCGACCTCAAAGATGGCCGTGCCCTCGTCGTCGGTAGTGGCGGAGATCTGCTTGCCCGCGGCATAACGCGACGCGAGCGTGACCTGGGCTCCCTTGATGGGCATATTCTTGTTGGCGACGTCGACCACGACCACACCAAACATGGTGCGCGTGAGAACGAGCACCTTGAAGGGGTCTTCTTCGTCGGCATAGGCCTCGGTGGGGGCGAATGGCAGTATGAAGGCGTTTGCGCTGCTCGGCACGCGAGGCAGCATGATGCCTGCCAGCGAGGATGCTCCGGCGATAAGTAGCGAACGACGATCAAGCATTTTGGGCTCCCATCCCGCAAATAACGGAGGAAATAATCCTATTTTGCGAGAAGGTGCCCCGTGGCGGTAGTGCCGTTCAAGGGTCAAAATGTCCAAATTGATCGAGCGAAGCGCCGGGTTCCGGAACGCGTTCGATGCGCTTGGCAGCCCGGTCGCTAACGCAACATATGCGCGACCAGCTCGGCGCGAGTTCCGATACCAAGCTTGGCATACACTCCTGATAGGCGGTTTTTAACAGTGCCCGGCGATACTTCCATGTGGCGTGCGATTTCGGCGTTGGTCCATCCGCGGCAGGCGAGCATGGCCATGGTGAACTCCGTGGTCGTTAAATCGTCGGCCACGTCCTCGCCCGAATCGGGGTTGTGGATGCGCCGCCAGCCGTAGCTGAATCGATACGTAATCTCGATGATGCGTGCGAAATCGTCAGGGTATTGCGCTTTTAGGCACGCCTCGATGAGCCCCTGTAAAAGGCCGTGGTGCTCGCCAATGAGCTCGATAAGGCCGTCGGGGCGCGCAATGTCCCAAGCGGCTCCGAAATGTGCCTTTGCGGCGTCGATGTCCTTGAGGCTCATGCATGCCATGGAAGCCGCCAGGTGCAGGAACAGTTCCGAGATGGGATAGCTTCCCTGTTTCATGATCAGGGCATTTTCCACCATGCCCAGGCTGCGGCCGTATTCGCCGCGCAGATACAAGGCGTGCGCCATCACGTAGCTGGCGAACAGGCGCAGGCCTTCGGGCAAATGCGCCGCAAGCGGATAAAACTCTTCGGCGGAATACGGGGAAGGCAAGTGCAGCAGGACGCTCGCGGCCGAGGCGAACAGGGTGTGCACGGCGTGGACGGCAGGCGATTCCTCGTCGGCCGGCGTATCGAGGATGCCAGTAAGGCACCGGCGGGCATCGGCGATACGGTTGAGCGACAGACTGGCGTATCCGCAGATAAAGCATGCGGAATAGCGCAGTGCGGGGTCGGTGGCGTCAAGATAGGGGCGCGCCGTCTTGGCAGCGAGGGTGGCCTGTCCGCGAAAGTACAGCGCTTCTGCCGTGGCAATGGCGCGCGAATCGGGGTCGGAAATGCCTGCAACCGCAGCGTCAATCTGCCCCGGCACAAAGGCGGTGCACATCAACGGCATGGGAACGCAAGGGTAGCCATCGCAGTCCATCTTCCATCTCCCAACAGCTGGCAACAATAGCAGCAATTGTACTCCTGTTACTCGGGACTGGAATTTGCGGGTATGGCATACGATTACGCAGAACGTATAAAGGAAGAGTCTATTGGCGATGCTGCCAAGGTGGCTACCGAAGCCTAGCTGAGCTCGACAATAGGAAAAATTGCCACCCCTGCAAAAAGCTTTGTCGCAGCGATGGGAAACACATCTTGTTCTGCATATAATGAGGTCATATGACGGTGCGTTTGCATACGTGTGACGCATTCCCATCGAACCGAAAAGGAGCTTTGCATGGATTCCAACAAGCGTCCCGACGACATGGTGCGTATCACCACTTCCGAACTTGCCCAGGTGTTCATCGATGAGCAGATCGCTGCAATCCGCGAGCAGATCGGCGACAAGAAGGTCCTGCTGGCCCTTTCCGGTGGTGTCGACAGTTCGGTTGTCGCGGCCCTGCTCATCAAGGCCATCGGCAAGCAGCTTATCTGCGTGCACGTGAATCACGGCCTGATGCGTAAGGGCGAGAGCGAGCAAGTCGTCGACGTCTTCAAGAACCAGATGGACGCCAACCTGGTCTATGTGGACGCGACCGATCGCTTCTTGGATAAGCTCGTGGACGTCGAGGAGCCCGAGGCCAAGCGCAAAATCATCGGCGCCGAGTTCATTCGCGTGTTCGAGGAGGAGGCCCGCAAGGTTGGCGACGAGGTCAGCTTCCTCGCCCAGGGAACCATCTACCCCGACATCCTGGAGTCCCAGGATGGCGTGAAGGCCCACCACAACGTGGGTGGCCTGCCCGAGGACCTGCAGTTTGAGCTTTGCGAGCCCGTCAAGCTGCTGTACAAGGACGAGGTCCGCGTCGTGGGCCGCGAGCTCGGTCTGCCCGAGAACATGGTCGAGCGTCAGCCGTTCCCCGGTCCCGGCCTGGGCGTCCGCTGCCTTGGTGCCATCAGCCGCGACCGTCTTGAGGCGCTGCGCGAAGCCGACGCCATCGTGCGCGAGGAGATCGACAAGGCAGGTCTGACCATTTGGCAGTACTTCGCCGTGGTGCCCGACTTCCGTGCCACCGGCGTGCGCGAGGGCAAGCGCGCCTACGACTGGCCCTGCATCATCCGCTGCATCAACACCGTCGACGTGATGACCGCCGAGGTGCCTGAGCTCGACTGGGCACTGCTCAAGCGTATTACCGCTCGCGTCACAGCCGAGGTTCCCGGCATCTGCCGTGTGTGCTACGACCTCACGCCCAAGCCCGTCGGCACCGTTGAGTGGGAGTAAGCTTTTTGGGCTGCTTTGATCATAGTTCCATGAATGGGGAGGCCTCGCGCGATTGCGCGGGCCTTCTTTTTCGAAAAGAGCTGCCGTCGTGGTGTTACCACTGTCCATCGTGCTTGTCATCGCCTCTGGTGTTGCTCCTGAGCAGGGCTGGTTTGCGACGAGAACTAGCAGGGCTTGTTGGCGGCACGAGCGAAGCAGGTTGTTTCGCATTGAGCGCGCCGGGCAGAAGAAGGCCATAATGGAGTGTGCGCACAATTTGTTTTAGAGGAGGATGCCGCATGGCGAAAGACGAACAAACAGGCTGGATTGTTGAGATGCTCATGGCCAGTGTGTCGGTGGCGCCCGCGGCTCTTTTGGAAGAGGTTATGGCAGATGAGCGCTGCGTGGCTTTTGGCCCCATCCACCATTTTATTGTGGGCGCGGTGCTGCTTGCGTGCTGGCGCAACGCCGAAGCATCTGGAGAGCGAGATGCGATGCTCAAAGACGATCTTGCCGATTTGATGTCTCGGTCGGATTGCGTGCCGGGGGCGACGTGTGCCCGTTGGGGCGTGTGCGGGGCAGCTGCGTCTGCGGGCATGGCATATGCAATCGTGCGCGGCAATGCGCCGCTGCGCAGTGAAGGCTGGCAGGAGGGGCAGCTTATGGTTTCGGAGCTGCTTGCCGCCATCGCGCGCTCGGGAAGCCCACGGTGCTGCAAGCGAGATGCGCGCGTGGCGATTCGTGAGGCCGTTTCGTTTTTTAACGCGCTCGGCGGACCACAGCTTAAAGCATGGGAGAAGACGCCAGCCTGCGATAGCTATGCGGCCAATACAGTGTGCATGGGCGAAAAGTGTCCGTATCATCCGTCCTTTATCATCCAATAGGGAATCGGGTGCCCCAATAAGGGTTGGGCAGATGTGACAAAGTGACAGTTCCTTTGTCACATTATCGGCGGTATGCGCGGGATGGTGCGCCACGCGGCGTGCCGTCCCGTTCGTTTTTTGGTGCGGTTTGTTACATTCCTCACTGGCGCCGGTAAAAAATGGGGATAGAGTAGGACAAACGCGTCGAATACGAACGGCGGGGGAGAGCGGGCAAGGTGCCTGCGCAGGAGAGGTTGCCGTCCATGCTGGAGCTCAAAGGAATTTGCAAAAGGTACGTTACGCAGTCGTTTACGCAGGTGGCGCTCGACAGCGTGAGCCTGTCTTTTCGCGATAACGAGTTCGTGGCCATTCTGGGGCCCTCGGGTTCGGGTAAGACCACGATGCTCAACGTTATCGGCGGACTCGACCACTTTGACTCGGGTGACCTGCTGATCGACGGTATTTCGACCAAGGACTTTCACGATCGCGATTGGGATGCCTATCGCAACAACCGCATCGGCTTTGTGTTCCAAAGCTATAACCTCATTCCGCATCAGACCATTTTGGAAAACGTGGAGCTGGCGCTTGCGCTCACGGGCGTGGGGCACGCCGAGCGCCGCCAGCGTGCGCACAAGGCGCTCGAGGCCGTTGGTCTGGGCGAGCACGTGAACAAGCGCCCGAGTCAGCTTTCGGGTGGACAGATGCAGCGCGTGGCCATCGCCCGCGCCCTGATTAATGATCCCGAGATTGTGCTGGCAGACGAGCCGACTGGTGCCTTGGATTCCATAACGTCCGTGCAGGTCATGGACTTGCTCAAGGACGTCGCGCGCGACCGTCTGGTTATCATGGTCACGCATAATCCCGATCTGGCGTACGAGTACGCCACGCGCATCGTCAACCTGGCGGACGGCAAGATTACCGACGATTCTGATCCTTTCGATGTCGCTGACGCCACGCGCCGCGAGGCCAAGCCTACGCGCAAAACCTCGATGAGCTTTGTGACGGCGCTGGGGCTTTCTGCCCGAAACCTTATGACCAAGAAGGGCCGTACGGCCATGACGGCCTTTGCGGGCTCGATTGGCATTATTGGCATCGCGGCGATTTTGGCGCTGTCCAATGGCGTAAACGGCTACATCAAAAAGGTCGAGGAGGACACGCTTTCGAGCTACCCGCTTACCATTTCCAAGCAGGATTACGACCTGTCGTCGATGATGGGCGAACAGGGGGCCACGGATGACGATATGTCCAAGAACGAGGGTTCGTCCGACGACGGTGCCGACGGCAAGGCTCAGGGAACCGATAAGATCCCTGTGGTCACGGCCGTAAAGGATATGTTTGCAAGTGTTAAGTCCAACGACATGACGAGCTTTAAGGCATGGCTCGATGCCGGCGGCGACGGTATCGATAAAGAGGTCAACGCCATCCAGTACGGTTACGGCGTGACGCCGGTTGTCTATCGTGCCGGCAAGGGCGATGAGAAGCCTGTCCGGCTGGTGCCCAACGCTATGACCGAGGCCATGAGCGGTGGTGCGAGCTCGGCGGCAACGGTGAGCATGGACTCCATGGGGACCTCGGTCTTTAACGAGATGATCGACGACCAGAGTTTGCTCGACAGCCAGTACGATGTCGTCGCCGGCCATTGGCCTACGTCTGCTCACGAAGCCGTAATGGTGCTTTCGAGCCGTGGAACGGTGGGCGACTATACGCTTTACAGCATCGGTGCGCTGGATATCGATGAACTCAACGACCTGGTGAACAGTGCCATGGCCGCCGACGGTAAGATTGAGACGCCTGAGAGCGGCGCCGACTTTACTTACGACGATGCGCTGTCCACGACGTTTAAGGTGTTGTCGCCGGCCGATGCTTATCGCAAAAATGAAGAGACCGGCATGTGGACTGACATGTCCGGCGACGCCGACTTTATGACGGCCAAGGTTGCCGACGGTATTGACGTGCACATTGTGGGCGTGGTGCGACCTAACGAGACGGCCAATGCGAGCGCGTTGTCTCCGGGCATTGCCTATACGCATGCGTTGACTCGCCAGCTTATGGAGCGCGCCGCCAATTCGCAGATCGTGCAAGAGCAACTTGCCCACCCCGAGACGGATGTCTTTACGGGCAAAACTTTCGACGAACTGCAAGGCGAGGCCAAGCAAGGCGTGGATCTGGGCAGTATGTTCAGTGTGGACGAGGCGGCGCTCAAGAGCGCGTTCTCGTTCGATGCATCTGCCCTCTCGGGTGCTGCCGGTGGCATGGATCTTTCGGGCATCGATTTGTCGGGCCTGGATATTGACCTTTCGGGCGTTGGCAAAGACATCGACTTAAGCGACATCATGGCCAAAGCGCCGACCCCCGATTTCTCGGGCATCTTTGACGGTCTGGAGCTCACGCCCGAGCAAATGCAACAGGTGGGAACGCTTGCCAACCAACTATTTGAGGGCTTTTTGCAGTCTGATCAGTTTAGGGCGCTGTCACCCGAAGATCTCAAAGACGCGTCAAAGCTTGCTGCCGCATTCTCGGCGTATCTCGAGAACGATGTTGTGGCGCAGCAGTGCCTGGCGCAGCTCAAGGCGCTCGGCGGCGATGCCCTGGTCGAGCGCCTGCAACAGGCGATGACCGACTATGTCCAAAATCAGTTGGCTCCGTATCTGCAGCAGGCTATGGATCAGGTGATGAAGGCGATCGGCGAGCAGGTGGCAACGACCGTGTCGACCCAGCTTAAGGCCGGCGCGGCAGGGCTCATGGACCAGATGGTGACGCAGATGTCTTCGAGTTTTGCCAACCTGGCGAGCGCCATGCGCGTGGATGCGAGCGCCTTTGCTCGTGCCATCCACTTCAACATGGACGCCGAGGACCTGAGCTCGCTCATGATGAGCTATGCCAAGGCGTCGAAGCTCACCTACGACAACAATCTGACCACGTTGGGCTACGCGGATGAAGCGGATCCCATCTCGGTCAAGATTTTCCCGCGCGACTTTGAGGCCAAGGAGCGCGTACTCGACCATATCGATGCGTACAACAAGCAGGTCAAAGCCGCCGGCCACGACGAGCAGGCAATCTCGTACACCGACTACATGGGCATCATCATGGGCTCGGTGACTGATATCGTGAATACCATCAGCTTGGTGCTCATCGCGTTCGTGAGCATCAGCCTGGTCGTGAGCTCCATCATGATCGGCATCATCACCTACATCAGCGTGCTGGAGCGCAAAAAGGAGATTGGCATCCTGCGCGCGATCGGCGCGTCGAAGCGCAACGTGGCCAACGTATTCAATGCCGAGACCTTTATCGAGGGCCTCATCGCCGGTGTCTTTGCCATTGTCGTTGTGGTGCTCGTGAGTTTTCCGGTTAATGCCTGGGCGCTTGCTGCCAAACAGGTACCCAATCTGATGAGCTTGCCCGTGCAGGATGCGCTGGCGCTCATTGCAATTTCGGTGCTGCTGACGGTCGTTGCCGGCCTGCTGCCGGCCCGCAGTGCATCCAAGAAAGACCCCGTGGAAGCCCTGCGCTCCGAATAATGTGACAAAGGGACTGTCCCTTTGTCACATTGAGTGACATGCAAATCGAGGTCTAATACTTTTCCCGAGAAGTGAACGAGTCAAAATGGACCCCCGAAGCATCGACACTTATTGAAGGCGGTTTCCTGCGGTTTTGCCAGCCAAATCCTGCGGGTTTGGCGTCTAAAAATGTCGATGCTTCGGGGGTTCAAATACAGCCGTTCACTTCTCGGGAAAAGTATTAGACCTTGAGATATAGACGGCGTTTGCGAGCGTCAATTAGAGCGTAAGTTGCTAGTCCTCCTTTGCGGAGAGCATGAGGCTAATTTCCGGATGGGTGTACTTGTCGAACTCTTCTTTGGGCTCGGTGTCAAAGGTGTAGTACGACTTGATAGATTCGTCCTCCGTCTTGATGCTGATTTCTTTATATAGGGATCCGGCTAAAAATGCCTGTTTAAATTTATCCGACAGGCTGCATGGCGTGAGGAGGCCCGGTGTGGCAACGGAAATGTCCAACCCGTTGAGCGGGGCGCAGAGTGTCGCGATATCCTGCTCGCTGCAGGCGAGGTTGTTTGCAAGGCTTGCCTCGGGGTCGATCTGACTGGTGTAATCGACGTCCGTGAGCATGCCATCTGCATCGAAAGAAAGGTAGACATAGGCCGCTTGAGCGCCGAGGTCATTATCACGCAGATAGCCGATAATGCGGTAGCCGTAGTCGTGATACGACTCGTATGGGTCGTCTGCCGCGACGCGTTTGCACACGGGCTCCAAGGCATCTTGCGCGGCGAGCACGCCGGCGACCTCCGCGGAGCGGTCTTTGTTGGTTTGGGCTATCGCAAGCCTGCTCTGCAGCTCCTTCCACTGTTTGCCCTGCATTCCAAAGCGCGGCGCAAGAGCGCAATAGCAAAAGATGATGAGTTCGATTGCGGTGAGTGCAATGGCGGTATATATACCCGCGGGTTGGAATTCCTTTTGGTGGAACGCGATATCGTTGATCATTTGGAGCGGCAACATCAACAGGCATGCTACGAACGACATGACGAGTGCAGTCGCTGCGATCTTGGGGTATGTGCAGTACCGCTGGATGTGTTTCTTTTCTTGTTCGGTGAGCGGCTGCATGGGGCCTCGACTCTCATCGTTTTTCGGGGGCGATGCGCACACACTCTTGAGTATAGATGAGCGGAGGGTGTCTGTTGTTCAGACATGGCGGTCAACAGCGTGCTGTTGGTGATCGATTGATCGCGAACGTCCTCTTTTGGACAAGGAAAAAGTGGCGAGTGAGGGAGCTGCTGTGGGGCGGCCCTGCTTGCTGTTTGTGGGCGCCATTCACCTTCGTTGCACAGGGATGGTCGGAGGGCTGGTTGATGTCAAGCAACCGCCTCCGCCTTGTGGGCCGCCTCAAGGACAAGGCATAATGCATGTGACAAAGGGGCAGTCCCTTTGCCGCATTGATTTGAGAGTAGATGTTGATGATTCTATCGTTGGCCCCCATGGAGGGGATTACCGGGCATGTGTTCCGTCGCGTGCATGCGGAGTGCTTCGGTGCGCTCGACTGCTATTACACGCCGTTTTTGCCGCCGCCGCGGGTGGGCAACCGCTTTGGCGGCAAGGCGTTTAAGGAAATCGATCCGGCTAACAACCAAGGGCTTAACGTGGTGCCCCAGCTCATGTCCAAGAACGCGGATGAGTTTGTGTGGGCGGCGCGCGTGCTCGCCGACATGGGCTACCGCGAGGTTAATCTCAACCTTGGCTGCCCCTCGGGTACGGTTGTTGCCAAGGGTAAAGGATCGGGCTTCTTATGCAACCTCGATGAGCTCGAGGTGTTCTTGAGCGACGTGTGCGAGCGATCGCCCTTGCCGGTGTCGGTAAAAACCAGGCTGGGGCTGGAGAGCGACGACGAATACGAGCGCGTGCTCGACCTGTACTGTCGCATGCCGCTGGCAGAGTTGATCGTGCATCCGCGCGTACAGAAGGATCGCTATACGGGCTCGCCGCGCAAAGGGTTTTATGGCGAGACGTTGGAGCGGGCACCGTTTCCGGTGGCATACAACGGCGATATTTTTGATCTTGAGGACATGGAGGCGCTGGTGGAGGCCTATCCCGGTACACGCCATGTGATGCTGGGGCGTGGCTTGCTTGCGAACCCCGCGCTGGCTCGCATGGTCAAGGGCGGCCCTGCTGCCACGGCAGCCGAACTGCAGCGCTTCCACGACACGCTGTTTGCGGCATATGCAGAAGAGATTGGCGGCAACGCGGTCTTTCGCATGAAGGAGTGGTGGTTCTACGCTAAATGCGCCTTCGCCGATCCTGCTACCGTTCACAAACTCGTACGCAAGACTAAAAAGGTCGACGAATACCGTGCCGCCGTCGAGCGCGTCTTTCGCGAGCAGCCACTTGCGCCCATAGCCCGCTTCCACGGTTAGCTAGTCATTGGGGACGTTCTTTAACGGCTAGTCATTTAAGAACGTCCCCAATGAGTACTCGCACGCTAGAGCAGGTTCTCCTGTACCCATGCGATGATGTCGCTCGATTCGTAGAGTGGTTTGCCGTCGATGAACAGACAGGGAACCTGGCGTTTTCCGCCGACGGCGATGAGCGTCTGCTCGGCATCGGGGTCGGTCGAGATGTTGCGCTCAGGGATGGTCACACCGTTATCGGCAAGGAAACGCCTGACCTTCATGCAATACGGGCAGCCGGTCATAACGTACAGCGTGAGCTCATGTTTAGTAGCCATAGGTCTCCAATCGGTTGAGGTTTTGATTGAAATACCCAAAGCCGCCGCGGTCTATGCATGAGCTGACGACGACTCGATGGCCTGTACCAGAAACGCCGTGGCTCCGGTGCCGCAGGGCTTGTCGTAGTAGTCGATAAAGCGCTGGTCAGCAAGATAGCCGTGGGCGAGGCCCAGGTATGCTTCGTCTTGGGGCTTGTGCCCCCAGTTAAGGCCAATCCATCGACGGTGCATCGCGACAAGTTTGCGGGCCTCGCTTCCATCCGCATCGCCGTCGCCCATGGCAATCGAAAGCTGGTCCAGAATAGCGCGTTCAAGTTCCTTCATGTCGTTCCATGTCTCGGGGTCCATGTCCAGCAGTGCTTCGTTTGCTGCGTCGATCGCCTCGTCGCCATAGCGCGCCCGCGCCTCGGCGCCGTAGCGCTCCTCGTTTTCTTGCACGGAGCGCCAGCGCTCCAGTTGCGGCAGGACGGCGCCCATGAGCGAGACGGCTTCGTCGAGCGACATGCCGGTGTTTTGCGCCAGCCGCGGGGCACAATCCTCGATCATCGCCTCCATGGTGGTGTCGTAGGTGTACTTGCCGTGGTCGTAGCACCACTTGCAGTAATGGTCGGTCGTGGCGCCCGCAGCATCGGTGCCGCAGTCGTCGGGTGTGAGTATCATGCCGCAGCTCTGGCAATAGTGCTCGGGCATTTCGAGCAGGTGGGACAGCGGTTCTCCGGTTACGGCGGCAATGAGCTTCATCATGTCGATGCCCGGGGTGACTTCGCCGCGTTCCCAACGGCTGACGGCTTGGCGTGTGACGAAGAGCTTGGCGGCGAGCTGCTCTTGGGTAAGGTGATGGGCGCGGCGAATGGCAATGAGCTTTTCTGCAAAGGCCATAGCGACTCCTTTCTGCTGGTTGATGGCTTAAGCATACGCGGCGGCCGGCGCCCTTCCAAGCAACCGTTGGTTGCACGACGGGAGACCACGGCGAAGAATTGCGCGCTGCACCCCACACCTCCATGCCGTACAATGACCGGCATGGAACCTATCGCACACATACATAC
Organism: Collinsella sp. HCP28S3_E12; assembly: GCF_052065595.1. Lineage (NCBI taxonomy): Bacteria > Bacillati > Actinomycetota > Coriobacteriia > Coriobacteriales > Coriobacteriaceae > Collinsella > Collinsella sp. HCP28S3_E12. Next base: position 20,521 of record NZ_JBQHTS010000018.1, on the reverse strand, counting down.
CGACCTGCCGCAGAAGTTCGGCATTCCGCGCAACAGCTTTTTGGCGCCCCACCTGCAGGGACGCATCGTCTTTGAGCCGGAATTTGCCTCCAACGCAGCAGTTGAGGGCCTGGACTCCTTCTCTCACCTATGGCTGCTGTGGCGCTTCGAAAACGGAACGCCCGGCGGCACGGCTAAGGATATAGCTGCCGATGCCAAGACGCAGGACAGGTCCGGCACCAACGTCAAGTGGTCGAAGACTGTGCGCCCGCCGCGTCTGGGCGGAGCCGAACGTGTGGGCGTGTTTGCCACGCGGAGTCCGTTTCGCCCCAATCCCATCGGTCTTACCTGCGTCAAGCTCAGACGCGTTGAGCGCACCGACGACGGCCCCATCATCCATGTACTGGGGGCCGACCTGCGTGACGGCACGCCCATCTACGACATTAAGCCCTACATCCCGTTTGCGGACTGCCACCCGGATGCGACCGGCGGCTGGATTGAGGGTGCTCCGTGGCAAGAGGTCGATGTTGAGTTCCCGCAAGCGCTTCAAGACATGGTCCCGCCCGCAAAGCTCCCCGGCCTGGTCGAGGTTCTTCGCCAAGATCCGCGCCGCGCGGGCAGCAAGCACGAGCCAAACCGCGTTTACCACTTGGCTTACGCCGGACTCGACATATCGTTTACGGTTGACGGGGCCAGGTTGACGGTAACCGCCATCAACGACGCGCGAGACTAGCCAGCCATTCGTCCGCACCCATCAAATTAAGCGCCAAACCCCATCCCAAAATCGCCTACGCTGGTGGACAATAACGCCTACCGAATCATTCCGCTCTGCACGGGGGCTCAGCATGAAATACGACTTCACTTCAATCATCGACCGCCACGGCATGGACTCCATCGCCGTTGACTCTTGGGGTGAGATCCCCGGTATGGCTCCGAACGCACCCGACGAGGGCTTCGACCGCATTCCCATGTGGGTGGCGGACATGAACTTCGCCACGGTGCCTACAGTCCAGGAGCACATCATTCAGCGCGTCCAGCACCCCATGTTTGGTTACTTCAATCCGCGTTCCGAGTACTTCGACCGCATCATCGAATGGCAGAGCCGCCGTAATGGCGTCGAGGGCCTGGCGCCTGAGCATATCGGCTACGAAAACGGCGTGCTGGGCGGTGTCGTGTCGACGCTGCGCGCGTATGTCCAGCCGGGCGATGCGGTGTTGGTCCACAGCCCCACCTACATCGGCTTCACCAAGTCCATCGAGGCCGCGGGCTATCGCATTGTCCACAGCCCGCTTCAGCTCGACGACCAGAGCGTGTGGCGCATGGACTTTGAGGACATGGAGCGCAAACTCGCCCAAAACCACATCCATGCCGCAGTGTTCTGCTCGCCGCACAATCCCTGCGGCCGCGTATGGGAGCGCGACGAGATCGAGCGCGCCATGGACATTTATCGCGAGCACGATTGCGTGGTGATCTCGGACGAGATTTGGTCCGATATCATTCTGCCGGGACACAAGCACATCCCGACGCAGTCGGTGAGCGAGGATGCCCGCATGCGCACGGTTGCCCTCTATGCGCCGAGCAAGACGTTTAACCTGGCGGGTCTGGTCGGCAGCTACCACATTGTCTACAACGAGACGCTGCGCGACCGCATGTGCGCTGTGTCTAACAAGACCCATTACAACGAGATGAATGTCCTTTCGATGCATGCGCTTATCGGTGCCTACCAACCGCAGGGCTACGAGTGGGTGGACGAACTCAACCAGGTGCTTGCCGACAATATCGAGTACTTCTGCGATTACGTGGACGAGCATTTTGAGGGCGTGTCCTATTCGCGTCCGCAGGGCACGTACATGGTGTTTCTGGACTGCACCGAGTGGTGCCGCGAGCATGGCCGTGATATTCAGTGGTTGCTCGACGAGGGGGCACGCGTGGGCGTGGGGTATCAGGATGGACGTCCGTTCCATGGCCCCTGCCACATTCGCGTGAATCTGGCGCTGCCGCTTTCGCGCGTAAGGGAAGCGTGCGACCGCCTAGACCGTTACGTTTTTGGGGTATAGGGGTCGCACGATTCGGGTACTGCAGCTTGCGCCCGTGTCGTCAATGTGCGTGGGCGCATAGGGCGCAGAGGGTTGCGAGCGCGTTTTCCACGTTTGCTACTTTTCTTGAATTTGCTTGCCGCAAAGGTGTTCAACCGTAATTTCATACAGCTGGACGCCCCTGATACTTTGCTTGATCTCCTCTTCGACCTCTTCGGCAGAAGGATAGTACTTGAGGGCAAACTGTCGGACTTTGTCTTCGACAAACGCCGGGTCATCGTTCACGAGGCGGCAACGGCCAAAAACCACAGTGCTCTGAACATAGGGTGCCCAGTCGTCGTCTTTGTACCAATCGTTGCCATAGACGGTAAAGCAGACTTTGTCGCTGCGTTTGAGTGCGTCGACCTTATGCCCCGCCTTGGCTCCATGAAAGTAAATTTTGTCGTGCTCGGGGTCAAAGTAGTAGTTAACGGGAATGGCGTAAGGATAGCCGTCGTCTCCGTTGACGGCAAAAATGCCGCGTTTGCAATTAACAAGCAGCTCTCGTGCCTCTTGATCGGTGATAGCACGCTTCTTTCTACGAAGAGGTCTAAACATCGTGGGTTTCCTTTCTTTCCGCGTGTTGCGTGCACGGCGGTGGGTGGTATGTCTATATCAAGATACTAGTTCAGGCTGCGAGGCCGACGGGAACATCCTATTTGTCGCAGATTGAAACGCACTTTTTGTTGTGGAAGGATTGTCCCTCACAACTCGTCGTCTAGGGGCATTCTCGATGGCTGGTTCCGTTTGCGGGAGAGGCGTGGGACAATACCGACCAAAAGCGATTGCTTGTCCTGAAAAAAAGGGGGTCTCGATGAAAAAGCTGAGGACGCTGGCCGATGTGTTGCGTCAAGCCGGTTTCGTGCGCATCACGGGCCTTTTTCTCGTCTTTTATCTTCTGTGTTCAATGGCTGTTTGGCTCTCTGAGCCAACAACTCTTACGTTTGGCGATGGCCTTTGGTTTAGCTTTGAGACCGTATCGACGATCGGCTTTGGCGACATTCCGGCCGAAACGCCGGTCGCCCGTGTCATCACGGTCGTCCTGAGCGTTATCAGCATTTTTTACATTGCCATGCTCACGGGCGTGGCGGTGAGCTACTGCAATATGCTCATCAAGATGCATCAAAAGGACACTATGGCGCGCTTTATGGATGATCTTGAGCATTTGGAAGAGCTCGATCGTGACGAGCTCGCCGATCTGTCGCGCCGCGTGCGCGAATATCGCCGGCGCCAGCGCTAAAACGGGCGCCGCGCGTCACCATGAGGGGGACTGAATTTGAATATCACCGTGTATCTGGGTGCCAGTATCGGCAATGACCCGGCGTTTCTGCCTGCGGTGCAGGAGCTGGGCAACTGGATTGGCGCCAACGGGCACGCGCTCGTGTACGGCGGATCCAAATCGGGCCTGATGGGCGCGCTCGCCGATAGCGTGCTTAATGCCGGCGGGCACGTGACGGGTGTGGAGCCGAGCTTTTTTATCGAGGCCGAGTTTCAGCATGACGGTATCGACGACCTCATCGTGACGAGCGATATGGCGGAGCGTAAGGCAAAGATGATCGAGCTCGGCGATGCGTTCGTTGCCTTTCCCGGTGGGACGGGCACGCTCGAGGAGATTGCCGAGGTTATGTCCGCGGTGTCGTTGGGGCACCTGAGTGCTCCGTGCATCCTGTATAACCTGGACGGTTACTACAACGACCTCAAGGCGCTGCTCGGACACATGATTGATAAGGGTTTATCAAGCCCACGGCGCCAGCAAGGCATTTACTTTGCCGAGGATCTGTACGAAATCGCATCAATTATCAACGGATAAGCCTTGAGCCTGTCCCGCTGTGGTCCCCGGTGGCTCCGTTTGCAGCGCAGACGGTTGGCTTGTCTGGGCCACACTCGCTCTACAATAAAACGTATCTATGTCGACTTTGACCGCGGGAGGACCCGATGGATAAGCTCGCTAAACCTACAAACCGCGCGCTGTTTTTAGTTAGCGTTGCCGTGACCGGTGCGTTCGCAGGTGCCGCGGTCTGGCTGTTCTTCTTTGTGATGGAGCACGGCATCGACTATCTATGGACCGAGATTCCGCACGCACTGGGCGTCGCTTCGCCCGAGCTCGCCAGCGGCCCGTTTGGCTTTCTGCCGTACCCGTTTTCTGTCTGCCTGCTGGGCGGCCTGTTAATCGGTCTGTACGAAAAGATGACAGACACCAAGACCGATAACCTCAATCAGGTGATGGCTAAGGTCAAGCAAGATGGGCGCTACCCGTACGACAATCTGGGCAAGCTTTCGCTTGCGGCATTGCTGCCGCTGCTGTTTGGCGGAAGTATTGGACCGGAGGCCGGCCTGACCGGCGTTATCGCGGGCCTGTGCAGCTGGGTCGGCGACCGCATGCGTCGCTTTGGCGCCGAGTTTAGGGAGCTCACGCTGCTAGGTACCCAGGCTGCCCTGACGGCGCTCTTTACCGCGCCTGTCTTTGGCTTTGTGGCGCCGCTCGCCGGTAGCGCCGACGGCCAGGGCGAAGATGCCGACGATGAGTCCGCGTCCGACGAGATCACCATCAAGCTGCCCAAGGCGCAAAAGACCGTGGTCTATGGCATTGCGATTGCCGGCGGTCTGGGCACTTACCTGTTGCTTGGCCAGCTCGTGGGCGGCGGCATGGGCATGCCCAGGTTCGAGTCCGCCGAGGTGGGCAACCTGGAGCTTGCCTGGCTCATTCCGCTGGCGTTGCTCGGCACCGTTTGCGGTTGGCTGTACTTTGTCTCCGAGCATGCAAGCGAGGCGCTGTCCCATGCAATAGGGGAGCGTCCTGTCGTCAAGGCCATGCTGGCCGGTCTGGCGCTCGCCATCTGTGGCACGCTCCTGCCCTACACCATGTTTGCCGGCGAGACGCAAGCCGACGTGCTCATGGAAACCTATCTGACCATTCCCGCCGGCGTGCTTATCGCGACCGGTCTTGTCAAGGCTATGCTGACCCCCGCCCTCATCAATATGGGCTGGCGTGGCGGTCACTTCTTCCCGGTTATCTTCTCGGGCGTAAGCCTGGGCTATGGCCTTGCCATTCTCACCGGCGCCGATCCGGTCTTTTGCGTCGCCGTCTGCACGGCATCGACGATGGGCGCCGTCATGCGCCAACCCGTTATGGTCGTGGGCCTGCTGCTCATGTGCTTCCCGCTCAAGGGCATCGTCTGCATGATCATCGCCGCAGCCATCGCCGCCGGCATTCCGCTGCCCAAGCCGCTGCGCAAGTAGCATATTGCGCTTTGCGTTTGTTCAGAACTCGTTTTGAAGAAGCCGCGCGAGGGCATTTGTTTACGGCCTCGCGCGGCTAATGTTCAGAGCTTCCTCAGCACAATGGCGATGGTGTTGAGGTATTCGAGCGCACCGGCTTCAACGGCAGCGCGGTCGCCTGCTGCGTACTCGTTGTCGCAGGCGAGCCAGTCTTTCCATGCTTCGTCCGTGCAGAGCATAGGCTGCATCGAGACAATCTCGACGCCGGGGGTCGGCTCGATCATGGTGCGCCACCAGGCTATGTCGTGCATATAGTCGAGCTGCTCGGGTGTCCAGGATTTGAGCAGGCAAACGGGCAGGTTGTCGTGGCAGTCGCGAACCATGCCGGGGATGCTTAAGTAGAGCATCCCGCCTTGCTTTACGTAGGGGAGTAGGCGCTCACCCAGATAGTGTGGGTCACGGCCGTAGTAGTTGTACGAGTCGATACTTACGACCGCATCAAAATAGTCGTGCTCAAACGGCAGCCCCTGCGAGGCGTCTGCCTTAACAGGGTGAATCGTGTCGCGCGAGATACCGAGCGAATCGAAGAACGCACGGTTTTCGACGGGGTCGCTCCACAGATCGACAGCGTGGGTGTCAAACCCGTATTCGCGGGCGAGTAGGGCGCTGGTGATACCGGTGCCCGATCCAAGGTCGCAGATGCGGACGCCGCAGGGGATATGCACATCGCGAAGCAGCTCTTCGCAGAGCTTGAGGGGATTGGGGCCCATAATCTTAGAGCGTACGAGTGTCGCGCCGAAGCTAGTTGCTTTTGGGAAGGATTGAGATTCCTGGGTTTGCATTGTTCTTTCCTATCAGGTGCAAAAATGGCAGATGACGGAGGCGGAACGGCGCAACAAACCACGGCCGTTGGACGGCCGTTTTCGTGGTTCTATGCGATTGACCGTTCCCTAAAGAACAATGACCAAAAAGACATCCCCTTGGATGATCGAGACTGAGCCGAGGCCCGTGACGTTTATATTGTAAAACGTCACGGGCGTGCCGGGATATGCCGTTTGTCACGGATTTGCGGGGAGGGGCGGCGATCGCGTCCTTCGTAGATTGAGACACGCGTGGCTACAGATCGCGTACTCGATAAACCTTGGTGCTGACAGCGCAGCTGATTACACATAGTGCGAGCGCCAGTACTGCAGTTCCTGCACACAGACAGCCAAGGACGGTGGGATTGGGATTCGCCCCGGCAATCGACATAAGCCAGTTGCTGATGGGGTTGGATGAGCTCAACGTGGCCATGGCAAGGCATCCGAGCAGGGCAAACAGGCCAACGGATAGGCGCAGCGCCTCCATGTGTCCAAATCGAAAGAACAGCGGCTGCGCCAAAAACACCATCATGAGGGAGATGAGCATCGATGCTGCCGAGGCGATTGCGATTTCAAAGACCGTCTGTCCCGTCGAAGGAATGCCCGCGCTGTTGAAGAGCGGGATGGCGACGATACTCAAAAGCGTGGCGGCGCACGTCATGACGGCCGAGAAGACAACGATGCTCAGGTAGCGGGCACAAATAATGTCTTTGCGCGTGAGGGGCAGCGTTGCCCGATAACGCTCCCATCCGTTTTGATTGTCGAAGCCTGCCAGCGAGCTCATGACCATGATGGGTGACATGGCGCTGAGCGCGCAGGCGCCGGCACTCATGCCGGAGTCGCCACCTGACGTGTTGGCGAGGGTCAGCACAACGAATATGAACAGGCCGACGCCCGCTATGCTTGGGACAAGCGTGCGAACGATGGCGAGCTCGGACATAAAGGCGCGTTTCATTTCGAAGCCCCTTTCAGCGTGAGGCGTAGATAATCGTCAATGGTTGCCCGATCGCAGGGAATCTCGGGGAAGGCCTCGAGCGTTTCGCGACGGTTGGGCACGAGCACGTCCACGCTATAAGCGTGGTGGGCGGCACGGGCGCCTTCGACGCAAGCCATAAGCTCGGCGGCCTGCGCTTGGGTACAGTGGGCGATGCCGGCGCGGTCGGTAATGTCCTCGCGTGGCAGGTCAAACACAATCGAGCCGTTATCGATGCAGATGATGCGGTCGGCAGCGCGATCGAGGTCGGACGTAATGTGACTCGAGAGCAGCACGCTGCGCTGGCCGTCGGCGACAAAGGCAAGCAGCTCATCGAGCAGCTCCTCGCGTGCCATGGGATCAAGACCCGCGGTGGCTTCGTCCAAAACGAGCAGCTTGGCCTTGTGGCTGAGCGCACAGGCAAGCTGCAGCTTCATGCCCATGCCGCGGGAGAGGTCCTTGACCTTCGCCTTGGGATCCAAGCCAAATCGGTCGATGAGGCTGGCGAAGGTGTCGTGGCTCCAGGTGGGGTACGCCGGGCTTACGAGTGCCTCAACTTCGGTCACCTTGAGTGTGGAAGGGAAAGGACACGTGTCCAGCACGAGGCCGATACGGGTGCGCAAGCAGCGCTGCACTTCACCGGGTGCGTCGGCGCCACAGCACTGCCCAAACAGGTGTACCTCGCCGGCATCGAGCTTTATAAGCCCGAGCGCGGCGCGAATGGTCGTTGTCTTGCCGGCGCCGTTTGCGCCCACAAAGCCAACAATCTGGCCGGGCTCCACGGCGAGCGTGACATCGCGTAGTGAAAAGCGGTCGCTTACAGCGCGTGAGATGCCTTTGAGTTCAAGCAAGTTTTGCATGGTATAGCCTTTCTTGCAGATGACTACTGCATGGTTTCGGGGGCTACCAGGTCGAGCATTTCGTGCAGTTTGTCGCGCGTGACGCCCAGGGTTTCAGCTTGGCTCGCCGCTTTCGCAAGCAGCTCTTCGATATGGCAGAGCTGGTTTTCGCGCAAGAGCTCCTGATTGCCCTCGGCGACAAAACAGCCCTTGCCCTGCACGGTGCAGATAAACCCGAGTTGCTCTAGGTCGGCGTAGGCGCGCTTGGTGGTGATGACGCTCACACCCAGGTCGCTCGCGAGTGCACGGATGCTGGGAAGTTTGGCTCCCGCAGCGAGCGTGCCCGATAAGATCTGAGCTTTGACCTGCGAGGTTATCTGCTCGTAGATGGGCTTGTCGCTCGAATTGGATAGGATGATGTCCACAGCGGCTCCTTAGCTGTTGGGCTACACGTGTATATAACCGGTAAACACAGTATATATACACTATGCACAGTTACACAAGAGGTAAATAGGGATTGTCCGCTCGTTCATTCATCTCAATCTGTAACATCTGGAACCTATTTGGACGGCTACCTGTTACAGATTGAGATTTTGCTGGTGGGCCCCACCTGGTTGTCTCAATCTGTAACAACTGGAGAAGTTTTTGGCTGCTAGATGTTACAGATCGAGATCTTTCTGGGACGCCCACCTGTTTGTCTAAATCTGTAACAGGTAGAGGTTCAAAAACCGTTTAGATGTTACAGATCGAGACAAACTGCTGCGGAGTGCCGTCATCGACTGCTACACAGGCCCCAACTGATGAATTTGTCCTGATAGGCGCCCTAGAGCGGAATTTCGCGGCTACAATAGTGCGGTTACAACGACGTAATGCACTCAATGCAAGAAAGGATCCGCATGGCAAGCCTGTCGGATGAAATCTCGTCGCGCCGCACATTCGCGATCATCAGCCACCCGGATGCCGGTAAGACCACGCTTACCGAGAAGCTGCTGCTCTATACCGGCAGCATCCAGACCGCCGGCTCGGTCAAGGGCAAGAGCTCGGCCAAGCATGCCGTCTCGGACTGGATGGACATCGAGAAGGAGCGCGGCATTTCCGTCACCTCCTCGGTGCTGCAGTTCACTTACAACGGCGCCTGCGTCAACATCCTCGATACCCCCGGTCACCAGGACTTTTCGGAGGATACCTACCGTACCCTTATGGCCGCTGACGCCGCAGTCATGGTCATCGACGGCGCCAAGGGCGTCGAGGCCCAGACCAAGAAGCTCTTTAAGGTCTGTACGCTGCGCCACATTCCCATCTTCACCTTTGTGAACAAGCTCGACCACGAGGCTCGCGATCCGTTTGAGCTCATGGAAGAGATCGAGAATGTCCTGGGCATCAATACGTATCCCATGAACTGGCCGATTGGCAGCGGCCGCAATTTCCGCGGCGTGTTCGATCGTCAGACCCGTCGCGTCATTGCCTTTGAGGGCGACGGTCACGCCAACGCCACCAAGAAGGTCGCCGAGGTCGAGGCCGAGCTGGGTGATTCTTCTATGGATGAGCTCATCGGCGAGGAGAACCATAAGAACCTGATGGACGACATCGAGCTGCTCGATGGCGCCGGCGACGAGCTCGACTTGGATGCCGTGGCCTGCGGCAAGCTGAGCCCGGCGTTCTTTGGCTCGGCGCTTACCAACTTTGGCGTGGAACCCTTCCTTAAGGAGTTCCTGCGTCTGGCCCCGACGCCGCGTGCCTATACCGATACGCTTACCAGTGAACCGGTCGATCCCTGCCGCGACGACTTTAGCGGCTTTGTGTTTAAGATCCAGGCCAACATGGACAAGAACCACCGCGACCGCATCGCCTTTGTGCGCATTTGCTCGGGTAAGTTCGAGCGCGGCATGGATGCCTTCCACGTGCAGGGCAACCGCAAGCTTAAGCTTGCCACGGGCACGTCGATGATGGCCGACGACCGCGCCATCGTGGACGAGGCGTACGCGGGCGATATCGTGGGCCTGTTCGACCCGGGTATCTTTAGCGTCGGCGACACCGTGTGCTCCGGCAAGCGCCATGTGCAGTACCCACAGATCCCGACGTTTGCCCCCGAGATGTTCGCTCGCATTACGCAGGTCGACACGCTCAAGCGCAAGCAGTTCGTCAAGGGCATGGAGGAGCTTGCCCAGGAGGGCGCCATCCAGATCTTCCGCGAGCTGGGTGCCGGCATGGAGAGCGTCATCGTGGGCGTGGTCGGCGTGCTACAGTTTGAGGTGCTCGAGCGCCGCCTCAAGGCCGAGTACCGTGTTGAGGTTCGTCGTCAGCCGCTGCCCTATACGGACATTCGCTGGATCCAGAACGACCCCGACACCATCGATATCCCGGGCCTTTCGCTCACGCGCGACACGCTGCGCGTCGAGGACATGCGCGGTGGCAAGCTGTTGCTGTTTACGAGCCCGTGGAACGTGGATTGGGCAACCGACCACAACCCCGACCTTATCCTGTCGGAGTTTGGCAACGTAGTCTTTTAACGCATCGGCGCGGTGGCCCTGCGGGGCTGCCGCGCTGCCTGCTTGCCTGATGCCGCATGAGCGGCTATCATGCCCACCGTCGCCTCAAGACCGGGGCGTCCGAGCAGTTCGGGTCCGATATCCTGCTCGTTAAACCTAAAACCAAAGGAGTACATAATGATCAAGAAGGTCATGGAGGACTACAAGGTCCTGTTGCGGAGCATTCCCGCGGCAACGGTTTCGCTGTTTTTCGTGAGCGTCATCATGATGAACCTGCTGGCCAACAAAGAGCTCATCAGCCTGCCGTATCTGGCACTCGATTGCGGCTTTGTGGTGAGCTGGGTCTCGTTTTTGTGCCAGGACATGATCTGCAAGCGCTTTGGCGCCAAGGCATCCATCAAAATCTCTATCCTCGCACTGGCGGTCAACCTTGCCGTGAGCCTGTGCTTTTGGGTGTGCTCGCTCACACCCGGTATGTGGGGCGCCTACTACGACACGGGCATGATCGAGGTCAACACCGCCCTTAACGCCACCATCGGCGGCACCTGGTACGTGGTGCTGGGCTCTTCGCTGGCAATGTTCGTTTCTGCCGTGGTTAACTCCACGCTCAACCAGTCGCTCGGCCGTATGCTCAAAAAGAATAACTTTGCGAGCTTCGCCTTCCGCTCCTATGTGTCCACGGGTGTTGGCCAGTTTATCGACAACCTGGTCTTTGCCATTGTAGTGAGTCATACGTTCTTTGGTTGGACCTGGGTGCAGGTCCTTATGTGCTCGCTGACCGGCGCTGTTGCCGAGCTGCTGTGCGAGGTCTTCCTGAGCCCCGTGGGCTATAAGGTCGTGCGCGGCTGGGAGCGTGAGAATGTGGGCGCCGAGTACCTCAAGCGCCACGCAACCGCCTAAGGAGCAAGTATGCGGGTTTTGATTACGGGCGCTTCGGGCGGTATCGGAGCCGCGTGCGTGCAGCGCTTTTTGGACGAGGGCCACGAGGTCGTGGGCTTTGATCTGCTGCCGGCGGTGATCGAACACGAGCGCTACCGCCATCTGGTCGTTGATGTACGCGAGCCTGACTCGTTTCCAGGCGATCTTGAACCCCAGGTAATCGTGAACGTTGCCGGTACGCAGGATTCGGTCGACGATATCGCCGCCAACCTGTGTGGCACCATCAACGTGACCGAGCGCTACGCCTTTGTGGGGGAGGGGCTTGCTGCCAAGCCGGCGCCCGCCATCAAATCCGTGGTCAATGTGGGGTCGGCGAGCGGGCATACGGGATCGGAGTTTCCCGCCTATGCTGCCAGCAAGGGCGGCGTTATCGCCTACACCAAGAACCTTGCAAACCGCCTGGCACCGCAGGCCATCGCCAACAGTGTGGACCCGGGTGGAGTTATCACGCCGCTCAACCGTTGCGTGATGGAAGACGAACACCTGTGGAACCAGATTATGGAGCTTACACCGCTTAAACGCTGGGCAACCGCCCAAGAGATCGCCGAATGGATCTACTTTGTGGGCGTGACCAACCGGTTTATGACCGGGCAGAGCCTGCTCATTGATGGTGGCGAGGCCGGCCGCACACAATTTATTTGGCCCGAATAGGAAACGCGCCCGATGGAAAGCCGTCGGGCGTATTTTTGATGTATCGATTTTTAGCCGAGACAAGTCCAGTTGACGGGGGTCGAGCCGTGCTGTTCGAGTAGCCGATTGGCTGCCGAGAAGGGTCGCGACCCCATAAAAGCGGGGAGTTCTGCCGTGGCACGGTTGGCCGAAAGCGGCGAGGGGTGCGTGGAGGCAAGGCAGAACTTGCCGGTTGTTTTGCCCGCGTCGATTGCGGCGAGCTTGCCCTCAACCATCTGCTGGGCAAAGCGGCCCCATGCCAAAAAGACTACCGGTTGGGGTAGCTGGCAGCAGCGTTCGATAACGTAGTCGGTGAGCGTACTCCAGCCCAGCTTGGCGTGTGAGTTCGCGGCATGCTCGCGCACGGTAAGCGTAGTGTTGAGGAGCAGGACGCCCTGTTGTGCCCATGGCGTCAGATCTCCCGTGGCGGGAATGGGACAACTCAGATCGGCTTTGAGTTCCTTATAGATGTTGCGCAGGCTTGGCGGCAGCTTGGTTTGCGTCGCGGGGACCGAGAACGATAACCCCATGGCCTGGTTGGGCCCGTGATAAGGATCTTGGCCCAAGATGACAACTTTGACCTGGTCGGCCGGCGTGTAGGCGAGGGCATTGAGGATGTCGTCTTGTGCCGGGTAGATGGTCTGCTCGGCACGCAAAAGGGCGATGCGCTCGAGCAGCTGGTTCGTAGTGTCACGTACCGGCTGCGGCGCATCGTCCAACCAAGTTGCTATGTTGCGGTCACGAGTTGCGGTGTCCATGGAGCTCCTTTATGGCAAATGCTATGTTGGCATCTATTGTAAAGGTGCACCGGTTGCCTTTATGCCGCGGCTGTATGAGGGGCGGGGCCTACGAGGCGCGCTCGGGCACTCCTGCCATATGAGCGCGTCCATGTGCGCGGAGGTGCGGAAGCTCGACCGTAGCCGCCATGACGCCGGTGAGGATGAGAGCTGCACCCAGGAAGGCGATGGGGCTCAGGACCTCGCCGACTAGGAAGAACGAAAAGACGGCGGAGCAGACTGGCTCGAGCGAGAAGGCAAAGCCGGTGGTCTCGGCGGGCACGTGGGGCTGCACGAGCGTCTGGGTGATAAAGCCGTAGGCAGAGCAGATGAGTGCGAGTGCGACGACGACCACGACCTCGCCCGGCGTGCCGGGGAGTGTGAAACCGCCAAAGGTGAATGCGGCGATGCCCGAGAATAAGCCGCCGAAGCCCAGCTGCCAAACGCCCAGAGCAAGCGGATCGACTTCTTCGACAAAGCGCTTGGCCACGATAATGTGGCCGGCATAGACAAAGGCGGAGAGCAGCATGATGAGCGCGCCCGGGTTCAGGCTGGTGAAGTCGGCGCCCGAGAGCAGCAACATACCGCAGGTGACGATGGCGGTGCCGACGAGCACTTTGCGCTCGGGGGCGCGGTGCAGCAGGGCGGCGTTGGCAAACGGCACGATCACGACCGTCAGGCTCTGCAAAAAGCCGGCAGTGGAGGCAGAGGTGAGGCTGGAGCCCAGGCACATGCAGGTGAGCTCGGTTGCCATGATGGCGCCGATGATGGCGGCACGGACCATAAGGTCGCGGTTAATGCGCAACGCGCGCTTATGGAAGAGCAGCAGGCAGGCCACAAAAGCGATGATGCAGCGTAGCGCGACGATACTCGTGGCGTTCATGCTGTCCATGCCGATCTTCATGAGGGGATACGAAAAGCCCCATGCGACGGGAACGGAAAATGAGAGCGCGATTGCTTTTTTGCGATCCATGGGACTCCTTTTGTTGCAGAACGGTTTCGTAGAAAGGAGTCTGCTCCCAGATTTGGATGTAGTAAAGCGAATGCATCTTCAGTATGATTAAGAAATGCTAATGTCATTAGGAAAAGCACTGGCAAAACGTTTTACGGCTGCATTGTTGTGGAGGCACGATGGCGTCGCGGTATCAGATTGTTTGTATGGTGGTCGATTGCGGCAGCCTTAAGGGCGCGGCGGACGAGCTGGGCTATACGCAAAGTGCGGTGAGCCAGGCCGTCAAGGCACTCGAGCGCGAGCTGGGTACCACGCTTATCGAGCGCGGTAAGCAGGGCGTTTCGCTTACGCGCGACGGTAAACAATATCTGCCGTATCTGCGCCAGATTGTGACTGCCGAGGCTGAGCTCGAGGGCAAGCGCCAGGAGCTGCTGGGGCTTTCGTCGTCCGATATTCGCATCGCGACGTTTACCAACGTGAGCCGAACCGTGTTACCGCGCGTGATCCGCGACTTTGGGGCGCTGCACCCGGGCGTACGCTTTACCCTCAAGCAGGGCGACTACACGCGCAACGCCCAATGGGTGCACGACGGCGTAGTGGATTTTTGCTTTACGGCACGTGGGTTTACCGCAGGGCTCGAGAAGCGCGTGGTCTATCACGACGAGTTGGTGGCACTGTTGCCTGTCGCGCATCCGCTGGCGGCAAAGGAAAAAGTGACGCTCGCCGACCTGGCTTCCGAGCCGTTTGTGCTGCTGGATGAGGGCGAACAGAGCCTGGTGCTCGATGCATTCGCGGCGCATGGCCTGTCGCCGCACGTGACGAGCGAGGTGACCGACGACTACACCATCATGGCGATGGTGGAGGAGGGTCTAGGCGTGAGTATGCTCTACCGTCGTACTGTGGAGGGCATGCGGGCCGATATTCGCGTACGTCCCATCGTGCACGCCCCCTCGCGCGACGTAGTGGCAGCCTGGCGCAGCTGGGACACCATGCCTATCGCCACGAGGCGCTTTATCGACTATATGAGCTCGCATATTGTCAATTAATGACTGGCGTGGCGTTGAGTGCGGTGTTTAGCAGGCTGTCGCTTTGGCTTGGGTGGCGCGATAGGTGCGTGTCGGGTGGCAGAGTAGTACCGCCACGACCATAAAGAACGCCGTGGTGCCCAGGCTGATGGGGTAGACCATCATGATGTTCGCAAAGGTGCGGAAGTGCGGGAACACGCAGAATACCCAATAGAAGCGGATGCCGCAGACGCAGATCATGGTGATAAGGGCGGGTATGAGCGAGATACCAAAGCCGCGCAGGTAGCCGGACATGTTCTCGTAGAACATGCTAAAGGCGTACGCAGGGAAGATCGAGCACACGCGGATATAGCCGATCGAGACGATGTTGGGATCGCTGTTGAACAACGACAAGATCTCGCGCCCCAGGCCGACAATAACAATAATCGTGGTGAGCGCGACGATACCGCCTTCGACCAGGCAGACCTTAAGGGTCTTGGTGCAGCGGTCGATCTGGCGGGCACCGTGGTTTTGCCCCACAAAGGTGGTGCAAGCCTGGCTAAAGCTGTTGAGCAGGTTGTAGCACACGTACTCCAGGCTCATGGCGGCGCTCGAGGCGGCCATGACCTCGGTGCCCAGGCTGTTGATGGCGAACTGGATGATGATGTTGGCGACGGCAAAGACGGCGCTTTGGATGCCGGCGGGCAGGCCGATCTTGACGATGCGCTTGAGGGCGATGGGGTCGATAGCAAGGTCGCGCGGGGTGACGCGGACGACGGAGTCGGTCTTGAGCAGGCGGATAAAGAGTGTAGCGGCGCTGACGGTGTAGGCGATGGCGGTGGCGATGGCGACACCCGCTACGCCCCAGTGGAGTACGGGGACAAAGATGAGGTCCAGGCCAATGTTGAGGACGGTGGACACGGCAAGCGCTTGCAGCGGCATGCGGGTGATGCCGACGGAGCGGAAGATCGCGGCCTCAAAGTTGTAGAGCAAGATTGAGGGCATGCTGAGCAAAAAGACGCGTAGATAGAGCGAAGCGAGCGGCATGGTCTCGGCGGGAACGTTGAGTGCGGCGAGCATGGACTCGGCAAAGATCTCGCCCAGAGCGATGACGACAAAGCCCACGAGCGCCATTAAAATCGAGGTATGGACGGCGCGTTTGACCATATTCTGATCGTTGCGGCCGATAGCGTTGGCGATGACCACGTTGGAGCCAAGCGACATGCCAATAAACAGGTTGAGCATAAGGCTGGTAAGCGGAACATTGGAGCCGACTGCCGCCATGGCGAGGGTTCCCTGGTCGCCCGAGAAGTTACCGATAATGACCGTGGCGATGAGGTTTGACAGCTGCTCCAAGATGCTCGTGGCGGCCACGGGCAAGGCGAACAGGGGGATATTGCGCCACAGTGAGCCGGTGGTCATGTCGATGTGCTTAGATGCGGTATCAGCCATACGCTCTCAATTTCTAACGTGCTATTTCGTGCTTATTTGCGTAGACGATGATACTCCTAATCACCTAGTCATTGGGGGCGTTCTTAAACGACTAGTCATTCAAGAACGTCCCCAATGACTAGGTGGGGAAGGCGTGCGACAATGGGGTACGTTGTGTTGTTCGCGCTAAGGAGTTGCCATGTTGTTGTGTCCCGTTTGCCATGAGCCGTTGGTGGACGACGAGCGCGGTGCCGCATGCGCGGGCGGACACCGGTTTGACCGTGCGCGCGAGGGTTATCTATATCTGCTACGTTCGTCCAAGAGCGGCGACTCCATGGGCGATCCCAAGTCGCAGGCACGCAGCCGTCGTGACTTTTTGAACCGTGGCTACTATGCGCCGCTGCGCGATGCAATGGTCGAGCTGGTGCGCAAACGGGTTTCTGGGCGTGCTGCGTCTACAGGCGGTCCCATGACGCTGCTCGATATTTGCTGCGGCGAGGGTTACTACACCAGCGCCATGGGCGCGGTGCCGGGCGTGGACGCTTATGGCTTTGACCTGGGCAAAGAAATGGTACGCCTGGCCGCCAAGCGCGGCGATGCGACCTATTTTGTGGCCAACATGAAAGACATCCCAGTGGCCGATGGCGCCTTCGATATGGTGACCGAGCTCTTTGCTCCCTTTAACGAGCGCGAGTTTGCCCGCGTGTTGGCGCCGGAGGGCTCGCTCTACACCGTGGTGCCGGGTGCCCGTCATCTCCTTGGGCTCAAGGAGGTGCTCTACGACACGCCGTACCTCAACGACGAAAAGCTTCCGAAGACGATGGAGCTTAAACTGGTCGGCACACAGCGGGTGTCCGCGAATATTACGCTCCAGACCCAGGCCGACATCGAGGCGGTGTTCCAGATGACGCCGTACTACTACCGCACACGCCCTACCGACAAAGAGCGCCTGGCAAACCTGGACACCCTTAAAACCGACATCGACTTCATCATTGCCGAGTACCGCCACAGCTAACCAACCTGCCAAAAAGGGACAGGTTTATTTTGGCAGGTTTTATCTGGGCAAATGTAAAGGACCGACCGCGTTACTGCGCGATCGGCCCATGTTAGTTGCTTGGCTGCAGGGGTTATGAGAAGCGAGTGCCTACAGGCGGTCCTTGTTCTCGGCCTTAACGGCGTGCGCCTGCTGAACAAAGAACAGGTCGTAGACCACGATGACAAAGGCGCCGATATTGACGGCGCTGCCGCCGAGTGCGGGAAGCGTGAGCACGGCCTGCGCAATCGTGGCGATTGAGGCAACGATGCCGAGCTTAAACGCGCTATCCACCTGCGAGGGCTTGTTGGCGCCCTTGATGCCCGCAACACCTGCGGAAAGATCGACAATGCCCTTGACGACAAGCACGACCGCGGCGAGCATGGCGTTCGACCCGTACGTGGAATCGAGGCTGCCCCTGGCGATACCGATGCCGGCGATGACGAGGCTGGCGATGCCCAAAACAAAGTAGACGAGGGCAAGGATTTTGAGAGTCTTGCGAGCGGAGCTCATGGCTGGTCCTTTCGATATGAGTACGCCGATCTGGCGTAGCCCATGTGCTGCACATATGGTGAAGCACATTGTAGTTCAACGCAGCGATGCGTGCGCCTGAAAGCGCTTTGAGCCCGCGCAGCCCAATTCGACCTTTCAAAAAGGAAAGCTGGACGTAAGCCAAATCGATGGCAGCTCATGTGCGGCGCTGCGATGATGAGACCGTAACAAGGAGCTGTTCTTAAGGAGGAGCCATGATGTACGGAGCGGGGCGAGTGCATGAGCCGCGGTCGTTGGGAAGGCGCATGGGCGATTCTGTGATCGCTGCCGTGTGCACGGGATTGATGGCGGTGCTTTGCATTGGGATGCTGTGGGCCATGTCGCATGTGGGACAATAGCGGACGGTTGGGTGCTGGCATAAACGGCGCTCACGTATTCATTTTGCTTGTTAAGGAGTACCCATGGGCGTCGTCGATCCCTTTTCTGTTGCTCGGGCCGCGGGGCTTGAGCTGATCGGGAAGTCCGCGGGCCTCACGCTCACCGACGGCACGATGGAGTTGCGTGCCGATTTTGTCCGCATGCTGCCACGGCTCAAACAGGGCCGTCTGCAGCAAGAGCTGTTGGTAAAGGCTGCGCGCGCAAAAGGCGTCGAGTGCCCATGGGCGATTGATGCCACGGCAGGCTTTGGCGAGGATTCGCTGCTGCTGGCGGCTGCGGGCTTTACCGTCGATCTGTATGAGCAGGATTGCGTGATCGCGGCGCTCCTCAAGGATGCCTTGGATCGCGCGGCAGATAATCCGGCGCTTGCGACTGCCGTGGCCCGCATGCGCTTACATGCGGGCGAGGACAGCATTGCCGGCCTTCACCATATAACTGAGTTGATCGGGCAGGGCGAGCTCACCGCTCCCGACGTGGTGTATCTGGACCCCATGTTTCCCGAGCGCACAAAGAGCGCGGCGGTTAAAAAGAAGTTTCAACTCTTGCATCATCTGGAACAGCCGTGTGCCGATGAGGAGACGCTGGTCGAAGCTGCGCTTGCGGTGCGCCCGCGCAAGGTCGTTATCAAGCGGCCGGTGAAGGGGCTGCTGCTTGCTGGCGTTAAGCCGAGCTATCAACTTGCGGGCAAGGCCGTTCGTTACGATGTTTTGGTGCCGCCGCGCCCGTAGCTTGCGTGCGATGGTTGGCGCTCGGTCAGTGTCGTGCCGATGCGGGGTCTATTTCCAAGGGTGCGACGTCAGGTGCCAGCCGCCGCAGTATTCGCATTTGTAGCAGGCCAAACCACGCCGCCCGCTGCTTTCGCAGTCGGCCATAACGGCCTCGGCCTCGGCGCGTGTGCCGTAACGGTTTTTGCGCTCGCACGACTTGTAGCGCCAGGCTTCATCGCGCTCGGCGTTCAGGGCGTCGCGGCGCTCGTCCTCGCGCGCAAACAGGTCGCTCATAGCGCCACCGGTGGCAGCGCCCAAAAACTCGCTTTTGGCCTTTGACCAGGCGGCTCGCTTTTTGCTTCCCATCTGCTTCTCGCCCCTCTTCAAACGCTGGTATCATTGCTCAATCAAAGTGATACCAATAAACGTGAGGTCGCCGCGTGATGATCAGAAAAACCCTCGATACCGACATTCCCGCCGTCATGGCTATCTATGACGCGGCCCGTGCCTTTATGCGCGCGCATGGCAACGCCACGCAGTGGCCCGAGGGCACGCCTTCTGCCGAGCAGCTGGCTGCCGATATCGCCGCCGGTGGTAGCTATGTGTTCGAAGTCGACGGCCGCGTGGTGGCGACGTTTGCCTTTTTACCGGGCCCGGACGAGTGCTATGACGTAATTGAGGACGGGCAATGGCGTAGCGACACTCCGTACGCCGTGCTGCACCGTGTGGCGTCCGACGGCACCGTGCACGGTATCGCGGCTGCGATGTTCGCCTTTGCCAAAGAGCGTGCCGACCATCTGCGTATCGATACGCATCGGGACAACCTGCCCATGCAGGGCGCGAGTATTAAAGCGGGGTTTGAGCGTGCCGGCGTCGTGTATGTGTCGGACGGCACGCCGCGTGTTGCGTTTGACTGGCTGCGCGAGGCATAAGAGCGGGGGCGCGTATCTACGCTCCATGTAAGCGAAAATGGCCCCGGGTGGGGCCATTTTTGATCGCTGCGCTGTTTTGCAAGGTGGTAGATGTCGCTCGCTGTCGGCTCTAAGGCACCTACGCTCGGGGCAGCTCGCTTCCGCAGTGGCAACACTTGGTCGCGCCTTCGTGCACCTCTTCCAGGCAATACGGACAGACGGGCGCCGGTGCGGCTTCCTCGGCGGTGGCACCGGCGAGCCTGTCGCCGATCTCCTGCGCCTTGTTGAATGCCTTGACGATGGCAAAGACGATTGCCGCCACAATCAAAAAATTGATGCACGAGCCGATAAAGGCGCCAAAGTCGATATTAGTGCCCGGCACCACCAGCCCCGAGATCTCGGTAGCGCTACCGCCGGCAATCACGGAGATAAGCGGGTTGATGATGTTATCGGTAAGTGAGGTCACGATGGCGGTGAATGCGCCGCCGATAATCACGCCGACGGCCATGTCCATCACGTTGCCGCGATTGATGAATTCCTTGAACTCGTTGAGCAATGTCTTCATGGTGACTCCTCGCTGTTGTGGGGTTCGCGTTATTGCCGCCCCGGATGAGCCCGGGCAGGCAAGACGATATGAGAAAGCCATTTGGGTCGCCTCCCCCGCGGCGCAGCTTCTTTTCGCGGGCTCGGGATGCCACAATGGGCTTTGAGTATCGGCCCGTGCGGTAGCCCTTA
>NZ_JBQHTS010000017.1:0-43552 GCF_052065595.1 Collinsella sp. HCP28S3_E12 | reverse complement strand
CAAGGGGATCCATCCCTTGCGCCGCTATGCGGCTATCCTTACATGAAAAAAGGCGTGATCACTTTCGTCACGCCTTTTGCCTATTTAACTGTCTTACGAACACCCCGCTAACGGAAAGCTATTTCATAGCCGTCTGCTAACCCAAGAGCCGCCTCCTGGGTCGTTTAGGCAGACTGAGCATGGATTTGATGTCACGTCGCCCGAGTTTACGCTGCTCAACCTTGCTACGCAGGTCTCACGCAACCAGTTACTCATGGCTTGCTACGAGATGTGCGGCTCCTTTGCAGTGTTCACGCCTTGTAAACGGGCTCAGCAGCAGCTCGATGAAGCAATTTCGCTTAAGCTCATTCCGCCCGACTGTGGTTGGAAACGTGTTGTCGACACCAAGGGCAATGACACCAACTTGTGGAAGCGCACGCCGCTTCTTTCCGCAGCGGATATCGCCGCGTTCGCCAAGCAGGCCGCAGGCCTGCGCGGCGTTAAACAACTGCGCTGGGCGGCCGAGCACATGACGGGACAGACCGCCTCGCCCTTCGAAGTACAGACCTCCATGCTTGTCTCGCTCCCCCGCAACGAGGGCGGCATGGGCATCAATATCGCAAACAACGTGCGCATCCCACTCAGCGACGCCGCGCGCTCACTGTATGACAAAACCTGCTGCTACGCCGATATCCTCATAGAGAGCAGCACCGACAGCATGGGCGTCATTCTGGAATGCCAAGGCCGCTCCGCCCATGACAGCGAAGCCGCGAGCCTCTCCGATGCCGAGCGCACCACCGCCCTCACAAGCATGGGCTATGACGTTATCCAGATAACCTATGATCAAATCAAGGACACGAAGAGCTTTAACAGCATCGCCGAGCTAATTCATAAAAAGGCGGGGCTCCCTTACGTTCCAAAATCTAAGCTGGAACTCACTGCCGCAGAAACCCTTCGGCGGGAGCTATTGGTCGATTGGGATGAACTGTTCACCGTTACGTCTGCCGGCTAGCAGCTAGCGATCAGAGGGACTGCGGGGACGTCAGAAGCGGCAACGCGGGCGGCAAAACCCGCCTCGGTTAGCTCGACGACCTCGGTAAACGTTGCGTCAAAGAACTCTTCGGTCAGCAGACGGTACGGCGGATGATCCGGATCGCCGGGGTTTTCGCGCACAATCTCGTGCATAACGCCAATGGTCTTGAGCACATACTCTTGTGGAATCGAATACTGACCAAACTGGGCCGCCGCGGTATAGAGGCGATCGGTCGCACGCGGGATAGAAACGATGCCGAGCGTCTTGCCAAACCAGTCAAAGTCTCCCTGCTTCTTAATGCGGAACTCCTCGCACGGCTTGCCGCCTCGCGCCTCGAGATATTGGTTCACGCGCGTGTTCCACACGGTATCGGCCACCAGATGCGACCAAACGCCCAGCGTCAAATCGAGCAGCGACTGCGCCACGTCATCGGGCGCGAGCGAAAACTCGGCGGCGCCGGGGCCGTCAACCGGCTCGGCGTCTTTGTAGCGCTGCGGATAGTGCACCCGATTGAGCCTTTCACGCTCTTCGACAATCGAGGTCGCTGCAGCCGGCGCACCCGTCGGCGCACCTTTAAGCAAAGGCGCCACATAGGTGTCCCAAAACTCATGCTCGCGTGGCTTAGGAATGGGCTCGGGCTTGGCAAAGTGCGTGATGCGATACGGGATGGGGTCGGCAATACCGGGAACCATGTACCCCACAAAAATGTCCGGAACCACGCTGCCAAACAAAAAGGCATTGCGGTCGCGCACGTTATCGGCAAGCGCGCCGGCACGCGCCAGAAGTCGTTCCGTCTGAGCGATATGAATATTCCAGCTTGGCATAGCTACCCCCGTAAAAACCCGGATAACTATACCATTCGCAGCAAGTCACGTGCGCGGCCGCAACCCCACTATGCGGCAACTATTCTGCTGCACCGTTTTCGGTTCCATATGATGGCACGGGAGCCCCGACCACGTGGTGATATCGATCGATATAAATCGCACGGGCCCCAAGACGTCGTACTAAATCCTGATGATGCGTGCTCATCAAGACCGTCTTACCGGCAGCAACATAAGCCAGTAGAAAGTTGACCACGATGTCGCAAGAGTCCTCGTCAAGTCCGTTGGTAGGCTCGTCGAGCACCAGAATATCGGGGTTCATCGACACGACGGCAGCCAGCGCCACACGCTTCTTTTGCCCACCCGAAAGCTGATAGGGCGAAGCATCGACCAGATCGGCAACCTGAAACAGCTCCATGGCATCACGGACGCGGCGCCCGAGCTCGTCCGCCGAAAGCCCCATTTGAGCCGGGCCAAACGCGACCTCCTCGCCGACCGTGGCGCAAAAGATCTGTGCATCGGCGTTTTGGAACACGAAGCCCACGCGCTGATGGAACCGCTGGGTCGTCGCGGAATCCTTGAGATATGCCGCATCGACCACATGTCCATCAAACAGGTACGTACCCGCATCCGCAAGCTCAAGGCCGTTGATAAGCCGCATGATCGTCGTCTTGCCGCAGCCGTTGGGTCCAACCAGCGCAACCAGCTCACCGCGATTAACCTGCAGCGACACGCCATCGACCACCGTATGGCCCGCATAGGAAAACACCACGTCGCGAAACTCGATGAGCGGCGTGGCCTTGGCGCCGGCAGCACCGCTCGCACCCATCGCACCATTTGTATCGTTTGCCAAAACGTCGCCCTTCCCTATTCACATCGACGGCTTGACCGCCCGCGCTACAGCACCGCGCACAACACGGCGAGCAGCACCACAACAGCCGCATAGACCGCGTCGCGCCAGCCAAAGCCGTTCCGTGCAGGCGCCGGATATGCGCCGGCAAAACCGCGGCAAAGCATAGCCTCGTCCATCGCGCGGCTGCATTCCATCGCCTTGATAAAGGTCATGCCCATGATACCCGCGATCGAATCGGTACGCGAAAATCCTGCAGGCGCGCGGCCCACACTGCGCAGCATGACCGATTCGCACAGGTCGTGCGCCGTGCGACCCAGCACCTCGATGTGTTTGAGCGCCATATCAAACGTAAAGATAACCTCGTCGGGCAGGTGCAGCATCTTAAGCGCCGCCGACATGCGACTCCAGGTAAGCGTCCACGAAACGCCCAGCACCAATGACACATTAACAAAGGTCTTGAGCGCAATCTTGAGCATGGCGCCCGTGGCAGAAGCACCCAGCAGCAGGGCAGGAAGCGCCAAAACCACGGCAAACCCCGCGGCAGCCAACGCCGGCACAAAGGTCGCGCGCAGCCCGCGTACGGGGCGCACCGCAACGAGCACCAACGCGATCGCTGTCATCAGCATCAAGTACAGCGGGCTCTGCGTCAGGCATACGCACAGGACGCAGACGAACATCCCCACCAAACGCACTGGCGCCGAAACGGAAGAAAGGGCGCGGTCGATAATCGACCCGCCCTTATGTGCGCCGCCGCCTAGACGAACCCGCTCAAGCAGGCTCGCCAGATGCAGGACATTCTTTTGCATCACACGATGCCGAGCCCCCACGGGCTCGTATCGCTGCTCGACCGCAAGCCAGCTAGGCAGCTCGACCGTCGCCATGGGCTCCGCTTTCCTTGACCGTTAGCGAGACCAGACGGAATGCGATGGTGAGCACCGCCACGCCAATCACGCCCGAAAGAATATACATCGCGGCCTGGCCGGCAAAGCCAAGGCCCTGCTCCTCGGAATAGGCCTGCAGATAATCGCCCGTGGGCAGGGCATCGGCAAAGGTCGGGGTATCGAGACCGACCGAAGTCTGCAGACTGTCGTCACCAGCCTCCTGAACGGCGGTCGCGGCGCCCTCAGCGTCCCACTCGCCCCAGGCGTCACCCGTGGCAAGCAAGCCGAGCGGCGTGGCCACGACAAGCACGGCGACCAGGATGAGCGTGGGGACCAGTGAGGTCTTCTTGGCGGCAGCGCTCTCGGCAGCAAGCTGGCCATCGGCGGCCTCGGGCCCGACGATAACGCTCGGCGCCGTCTTCTTAATGAAACCGTAGATGGCGGCCGTCGCCACGCCCTCGACCACGCCGGCTACCAACATGTGCGGGATCATCATGGCCGGAATGGCAATAGAGAGCGGGAAGGGGCAGTACAGCGGAGCTCCCGAAGCGTTGGTAAAGAACATCGGCTGAATACCAAACTCGATCGCCGTGCACAGGGCCGCCAGGCACAGGCCGACCCAACCGCTTACGACGGCCGAAACCGAGGTGCCCCAGCTCTTGTCGTGCAAACGGCTGTTGAGCGCACGGAACACGATAGCGGCGGCAAACGGCAGCACGAAGGCCATGTTAAAGCAGTTGGCGCCAAAGGACAGGATGCCGCCGTCGCCAAACAGCAGCGCCTGCAGCGCCAGCGCGACCGAAACCGCGATGGCCGCGGCCTCCGGGCCCAGCAGCAGCGCGATGAGCGCGCCGCCGACGGCGTGACCCGTGGTACCGCCGGGCAGCGGCACATTGAACATCATGAGCAAGAAAGAGAATGCGGCGCAGATACCCAGAAACGCCATGTGCTCGCGATCGAGCGTGGCGCGCACCTTTTTGATGCAGTGAACCCACACGGGCACCATCGCCACTGCCATGACGGCATCGGTCTGCGGGGACAGATAATTATCTGGAATGTGCATGTACGCCTCCCGGTTATCGGCGCACAGAATTACAACGCCGCTTAAATCACCTTGCCAGTGTTACGTATTGTCAGATTCGTAACACGCCACGGGCTATCATAGCAAAACGGCGCACTGCCGACAAAGCAGCACGCCGTTATGTAATGCGCGTGTCATATATGCAGGCTCAGCAGTGCCTTATACCGAGGATAGCAGCCACGTAAGGCTCGGCAGCAGCCACCGCTGACCCATACCCCAGTGCAGGGCCTAGCCGCGGACCTCGCCGTTTACGCCCTTGCACACCTTGGTGACGATCTTCTGGTGCGCTTTTTCGACCTCTTCGCTGGTAAGCGTGTGGTCGTCGGAGCGATACGTAAGCGCAAAGGCCATGGACTTCTTGCCCACGCCCACGCGGACCGGATCGCGGTAGACGTCGAACAGACGCACACCCTCGAGCAGCTTGCCACCGGCGCTGGTAATGCGGCGCTCAAGGTCCTCGCAAGTCACGGAGTTGTCGACCACGATAGCAAGATCGTGCTCAACAGCCGGGTACTGCGAGAACTCGCGGTAGTTCTCCTGGTTGCGGGCGCCCTTGATCAGCTTGTCCAGGTCGAGCTCAAAGGCAACGACGACCTCGTCGATGCCCATGGCTTCGCGCGCCTCGGGGTGGATCTCGCCGACCCAGCCCAGCACGGTGCCGCCAGACAGAACCTCGGCGGCACGGCCCGGCTGCAAGAAGGCATAGCCCTCGCCCTCGACGGGACGGAAGCGAACCTTCTCGATGCGCAGCTGGGCGAGCAGCTCCTCGACGATGCCCTTGCCAAAGAAGAAACGCAGCTTGCGGTACTTCATGTTCCAAGACTGCTCGCTCCACTGGCCCGAGAGCACGCCCGCCACGGACTTGGTCTCCTTGGGCAGGCTGGCGTTCTCGCGGCCGTGGAACAGGCTGCCGACCTCGTACAGGTGCACGTTGGGCGTGCCATGGGCCTCGTTATACGCCACAGACTGCAGCAGGCCCGGCAGCAGCGAGCGGCGCATCTCGGTCTGCTCGGCCACCAGCGGGTTCATAAGTACCACGGGGCAGCCGCGGCCCTCGGTGGACATGCCGATCTTCTCCAGGTCGCCCGGCGCGGCAAAGCCAAAGGTCGTGGTCTCGTTGAGGCCGCAGGCGCGCAGGATCTCGCCGACCTTGCGGGTAAGCTTCTGCTCGCGGGTCAGGCCGCCGATGTGGTTCTTGGCAGCCGGGATGGTCGCCGTCACGCGGCCCATGCCCCACAGGCGCAGGACCTCCTCGATCAGGTCGATTTCGCGCGGCAGGTCGGGGCGGAAGCTCGGCGGGGTAACCATAAAGTCCTCGCCGTCGCTCTCGACGGTGCAGCCCAGACGGGTGAGCGAGCGCTCGATAAAATCGGGCTCGATGTCGGCGCCGCAGATGGCGTGCACGCGGGCCAGGCGCAGCTTAATGCTGTCGATGGTCTTGGGCGCGGGGAACACATCTACGTAGCCGGGAGCGACCTCGCCGCCGGCGATCTCCTCGATGAGCGCGCAGGCAACATTGGCCACATCCACGCAGCCGGTCTCATCGACCTGGCGCTCAAAGCGGATGGAGGCGTCGGAGATCAGCGACAGATCGCGGCTGGTGTGCGAGGTGCGACCGGCGTCGAAGCAGGCGCTCTCGACCATCACGTCGACGGTGTCGTCCTCGATCTCGGAATCCATGCCGCCCATAACGCCGGCCAGCGCCACGGGGCGCTCGCCGTCGGTGATAAGGCCCATGCCGGCGTCGAGCGTGCGCTCCTCGCCGTCGAGCGTCGTGAACTTCTCATCCTGCTGGGCGGCGCGAACCACCACGCGGCGCCTGCCATCGCGCTCGGCAAAGGTGTCCAGGTCAAAAGCGTGCAGCGGCTGACCGGTGAGCATCATCACATAGTTGGTGATGTCGACGATGTTGTTGTGCGGGCGCACGCCCAGGGCGTTAAGGCGCTTGACCATCCAGTCGGGCGACGGGCCGACCTTCACGTTGCGCACGATGCGGGCGACATAGCGGTCGCACAGGCCCTCGTCGGCGATCTCGACCGAAAGCTCGTCGTCGGTCGCGCGGCCGGTCTCCGCCTTGATGGCGGGCAGCTCAACGTGGAAGTCGCGATCGAAAATGGCACCGGTCTCACGGGCCATGCCGATCATGGACAGGCAGTCGGGGCGGTTGGGCGTGATCTCGCAGTCGAGCACGGTATCACTCGAGCCCACATACTCGGCAAACGGCATGCCGCAGGGCGTATCCTCGGGCAGGATCATGATGCCGGAGTGGTCGCCGCCCAGGCCGAGCTCGCGCGCGGAGCAGTTCATGCCCATGGACACGACGCCGCGAAGCTTGCTCTTCTTGATCTTGACGTCACCGGGAAGCACGGCGCCGATCATTGCCGTGACGATGTGGTCGCCGGCCTCAAAGTTCTGAGCACCGCAGACGATCTGCAGCGGAGCGGGGTTGCCGTCGGCGTCGAGGTTCTTGTCACCCACGTCGACCGAGCACACATACATATGGTCGCTATCGGGGTGCGGGGTCTTGGTGAGCACCTTGGCGGTCACCACGTGGTCGAAAGACTCGCCCACGGTGTCGATCGCCTCGACCTCGGTGCCGGTACGGATATATTCGTCCGAAAGGGTCTTGGGATCCTCCGGAATATCGATCATGGTCTTGAGCCAGTCGTAAGAAACACGCATCTAACTGGTCTCCTTTCATCTGTAACGTCTGCAATAAACAGACGGAAAACTCCAGCTACGGAGACGGGTTTCCGAGGTGCCGCAGATTGCCCCGAAAGAGGAGCGCCGCGTACTTGGGTACGCAAGCGACGGTTTGAGGGGCAAGGTGCGGTGGCTCGGGAAGCCGCCGGGACAGGTCAACTTAAAACTGATTCAGGAAACGCATATCGCCTGTCATGAGCGTTCTGAGGTCGGGCAGGTCGTAGCGCAGGGCCGCGACGCGCTCGGCGCCAATGCCAAAGGCGAAGCCGGTGTACTTCTCGGGGTCGATGCCGCAGTTGATCAGGACGTTGGGGTCGACCATGCCGCAGCCCAAGATCTCGATCCAGCCGCTGTGCTTGCAGAAGTTGCAGCCCTTGCCGCCGCAGACGTGGCAGCTCACGTCCACCTCGCAGGAAGGCTCGGTGAAGGGGAAGAAATGCGGGCGGTAACGCGTCTTGCGGTCCTCGCCAAACATGCACTTAACAAAGTAGTCGAGCGTGCCCTTAAGATCGCCAAAGGTGATGCCCTCGTCGACGACCAGGCCCTCGATCTGGTTGAACTGCGGCAGGTGACAGGCGTCGGCCGTGTCGGGACGGTAGACGGTGCCCGGGCAGATCATGTAGATGGGCGGCTTCTGCGACTCCATGGTGTGAATCTGCACGCCCGAGGTCTGGGTGCGCAGCAGCACATCGGACTCGCCGTGGGCATGCGCCTCGGGGTGCGCGACGCTGCCGGGGTTGTTGTCGACCACATAGAAGGTGTCGCGGGCCGAGCGGCTCGGGTGATCCATGGGGGCGTTGAGCGCGGTGAAGTTGTAGTAGGAGGTGTCGACCATGGGACCGGACTCGACGGTGTAGCCGATACCGCTAAAGATATCCTCGGCCTCCTCGATGATCTGCTTGATCAGGTGCTGGTGGCCGATCTGCGGACGAATGCCCGGCAGCGTGATGTCGACGGCCTCGTGCTCCAGTGCGTGCTTGAGGGCGGCGGCCTTCATCTCGGTGGTGCGCTCGTCGAGCATGCCCTCGATCAGCTGGCGCATCTCGTTGGCGCGCTTGCCCATAACGGGGCGATCCTCGGGGGCGAGCTTGCCCATCATGCGCATCAGGCCGGTAATACGACCCTTGCGGCCGAGCAGCTCAACGCGCGCAGCCTCGAGCTTGGCGGCGTCGTCGGCGCCTGCGACGAGCTCCTTGGCCTCTTCCTCGAGTTTGACCAGATCATCAATCAGACTCATGTCTTCCCTTTCGTCTCTCGCGTTCCCCGCTCGCCAGGACGACTGCCGCCGTCTGGCGTTGCAAAAACGCGGCCCGGTTCGGTAACAAAAAACCGTCCTCGGGCATGTGCATTGCCCAAGGACGGTTGAATTCCGCGGTACCACCTTGTTTGACCCGGCGGATGTCTGGCCCGCCGTGCCCACTCTATGCCCCTTATCGCGAGGCTCACGGCTTCCCTACTGGGGCTTCGCCGCCGCTGGCCGCGCGCCCGTTGAGGTTGCTGCTCGGGAGTGAACGCTTGGCCCTTGCCACCGCAGGAAGGCTTGCAGCCCATGACCTTCCCTCTCTTGCCGGCGACGCGGCGGGCAAAACCCTCTCCGTCAACGCATTGGGCTATAGGATAACACATTCTGCGAGCATATCGCCGCGTTCCGTTTTGTTCGCACTGGGTACAAGGCGGGTAGCTGTGCAAACTGGCCGCACGCCCACCCGTGGCGTCCGGTCTGCGAGATCAAGGATATAGGTATGGGAAAGAAACTCGATAAGAAAGCCAAGGCCGCCGTGGCCAAGGCCTCTAAGAACGCCAAGGCGGGCAAGGGCATCAAGAAGCTCCGCAAGCTCGAAGGCAAACTATGGACCCGCGAGTACCTGCTCAAGATTGCCGAGTTCGATGGCGCGACGATTGCCCCCGCCAACGGCGCTGCGGCCCGCGCCGATGCTATGGGCACCCTTGCCGGCGAACATCACAAGCTCCTGACCAGCAAAAAGTCCGTCGAGCTTGTAAGCTCGCTGGCACACGAGACCGTCGCCGGCGGCAAGATCGACGACCCACAGCTGCTCGACGAGATCCGTGTGCTCGGCCGCGACCAGCGCGAGGCAAGCGCCATTCCCACCGAAGAGGCCGAGGCCTGGACCAGGCTCACCTGCGAGGCCGACGCCGTGTGGCACAAGGCCAAGACGGCCAACGACTGGGCGAGCTTTGAGCCCTACGTGGATAGAATCGTCGCCCAGCTCAAGCATCAGGCCGAGCTCATGGACCCCAAGCACGACCCATACGATGTTTGGCTCGACCAGTACGAACGCGGCCTTTCCGCCAAGAGCTTCGATGCGTTTTGTGACGAGGTCAAGGCCACCGTCGTGCCGCTCGTTCACGCCATCGGCGAGCGCGGGCAGCAGCCTACTGCCGACTTTTTGCACGCGCATGTGCCCGAGGCCGCCCAGCGCGCCATGAGCTTCGACCTGATGAAGCTCGTCGGCCTTAACCTGGACGACACCACGCTCGCCTTTACCGAGCACCCGTTTAGCGAGGGCTTCTCGGTGGGCGATGCGCGCATCGCCACGCACATCTACGAGAACGACTGCATCTCCAACGTCTATAGCATCATCCACGAGGCGGGGCACGCCATGTACGAGCTGGGCGTCAATCCCGCTTACGCGCGTACGTGTCTGGAGGGCGGCACCTCCATGGGCATTCACGAGAGCCAGAGCCGCTTTTTCGAGAACACCGTAGGCCGCAGTCGCGCTTTTATGGGCCCGCTGCTCGAAGTGCTGCGCCGTCACGCGCCCGAGGTCTACGGCAACGTGGACGAGGACACGCTCTACCACGCCGTGAACATCGCGCAGCCGTCGCTGATCCGTACCGAGGCAGACGAGCTCACCTACCCGCTGCATATTATGGTGCGCTACGAGATTGAGCGCATGCTGTTTGCCGGCGAGGCCACGGCCAAGGACATCCCCGCGCTTTGGAATCGCCTTATGGACGAGTACCTGGGCATTCCTGTTCCCGACGACACGCGCGGCTGCCTGCAGGATACGCACTGGAGCGGCGGCTCGTTTGGCTACTTCCCCACGTATGCGCTGGGCAGCGCCTACGATGCCATGTTTGTGCCGGCCATGTGCCGCGACGGTGTCGACCTTAACGGCGCCTGTGCGAGCGGCGACCTGGCACCCGTCCGCGCTTGGCTGGGCGAGCACATTTGGCAGTGGGGCCGCGCCAAGGACGCGCCGGAGCTCATCAAGGGCGCGTGCGGTATGGCATTCGACGCCCGCTACTACTGCAGCTACCTGCAGGACAAGTTCACCACGCTGTACCAGCTGTAAGGATTGACCTGCACGCCATCGCCAACGCCAACCATGTTGACGTCGATGTCTTGGCAACGTCAGCGAAAACGGCCCCAAGCGAGCAGGGTGACGTGAAATGAAAGGGCGCTGGCCTTCTGGTCGCGCCCCTGAAATTGAACGCCAGATTGCCGCTTGGGGCCGTTTGTAGCGTCGAGCGGTTACGCGGTTTGGTAAAACTGCGTAACTACAGAGCCTCCAGCGCGGCGGCGATGCGCTTCATGGCGGCGTCGGCGGCGTCTTGGTCGGGGGCCTCGGCCAAAACGCGAATCACCGACTCGGTTCCGCTCTTGCGCACCAGCACGCGGCCCTCGCCTGCCAGCAACGCCTCGGCCTCGGCGATGGCGGCCTGCACGCCCGTGCTACCCAGCGCAGCATCCTTGTCCGCCACGCGTACGGCAACCTGCGCCTGCGGCAGCAGCTTGCACGGCACCGCGAGCTGCGAAAGCGTCTCGCGTTCGGCACGAATCACTTCCATTACGCGCAGCGAGGTCATTATGCCGTCGCCCGTACGCTCGATATCGCCAAAGATCGTATGGCCCGTCTGCTCGCCACCCAGGCTATAGCCGCCCTCGCGCATCTTGGCATACACGTGGCGGTCGCCCACGCCGCTGGTCACGGCACTCAGGCCGGCAAGCTCCAGCGACTTAATCAGGCCAAAGTTGCTGGCGATCGTCGGCACCACGGTACCGCCCGAGAGGCGCCCGTGCTTGTTGAGATACACGCCGCACACGTACAAAATCTGGTCGCCGTCGACCACGCGGCCGCGCTCGTCCACAGCCAGGCAGCGGTCGGCATCGCCGTCGTAGGCAAAGCCCACGTCCAAGCCTTGCTCCACCACATGGCGCTGCAGGCGCTCCATATGCGTAGAGCCGCAGTCGACGTTAATGTTAAAGCCGTCGGGTGCGGCGTTAATCACGCGCACATCGGCGCCGAGCGCATCGAACACCGGCTTGGCGACAGAGGACGCCGAGCCGTTGGCGCAGTCAATGCCAATCTTGACGCCCTGCAGCGAAAAGTTCGCGCTTGCAATGAGCGAGGCAATATAGCGGTTGCGGCCCTGCATATAGTCCACCGTGGCACCAATCTGGTTGCCCGTGGCCAGCGGCACCTCGCCCTTGCCATCGATATAGTCCTCGATGAGCTCCAGCACGTCCTCGTCCATCTTAAAGCCGTCGCTGTTGACCAGCTTAATGCCGTTATCGCAAAACGGATTGTGGCTCGCACTGATCATGATGCCGCAATCGAAGCAGCCCTCCACGGTCTGATGCGCCACGCCCGGCGTTGGAATCACGTGCAGCATATATGCGTCCGCACCGCTCGCGACCAGGCCACTCACCAGCGCCGCCTCGAACATGTAGCTCGAACGACGCGTGTCCTTGCCCACGATCACGCGTGCTTTGCGCTCGCGGTTGGCGCCGTAATACCAACCCACAAAACGGCCGATCTTGTACGCATGCTCTACGGTCAGCCCGACGTTGGCCTCGCCGCGAAATCCGTCGGTGCCAAAGTACTTCATATCTTACTTATCCTGTTCGAACGTTTGAGCGGTTGGTGTGGTGCGAACCTCAAGCTCTTTGTGCCCAGAGTCCTTCGAAGTCGTGACCGTGTACTCAACCTTTATGTCTTGTCCAAGAAGCATGTGGACGCCGCCCCATGCAACCTTCAGGCCATCGTGCGTCGCTTCGCTCATCTCGATAGAACCGGAGCCCGAAGTCTTAATGTCCGAAATGCTGCCTCCCGCGGGAGCATAGAGATAGAGTCTCAGCACCTCGTCATCAATATCCTGGCTAATGCCGTTATGGCCCCGGAAATAACCAGGCATCTCGGCCTTCTCCTGAGGGGTCATCGTGTTCTTGAGCGTAGTGGTCACTCGATACGTCGTCGAACCGTCGGCATTTTCAACCGAAGAATCGATGGTGACTCGCTTATCGAGAAACCAATCCATCTTTGAGTAACTGTAGTTGTTCACATAGACGCCCAAGATCGGAGCCTCCGACGTATCGGTTTGGAGAGCGCCGGAGATGCCAAGGTCCTTCGCGGCCTTTTCCTCGTCGTCGTTTCTCGAATACATGAGGATGCGACCCTCGGAAGCACCCTTTTCGATGGCGGCAGCAATCTGAGTAATATCGCTGGAGCCCAGTTCGTCCACGATCTTGTTAAAAGCTGATCCGGCAACCGCCGCAAAAATGGCGTCCTGTTCCTCTACCGGGTAATTCCAATAAACATCGTGCATCAGTACCTTTGCAGCGTTGCTTCCGTCGACGACGGTGCCGTCGGGAAGCTGCGTGCCGCCTACAATGCCGAGCATATACTGCAAAAATACCGGATCGACTGCAAATACGCCGTCGATGTCATCTCCGACAATGGCCTTCTGCATATCGCTGACAAGCTGAGCCGCACGCGGATAATCGGGCGTCATCGTAACGTCGCCCATCGTGTATCCGAGCGTGTTGAATCCCGTCAGGCCCCATCCGGTCGTGAACAAGTTTGCCTCTTCATCGGTGATGGGAAGCGGACTCAAAGGCTCTTTCATCAAGTCGACTTTGACAAAATCGCCCAGTTCGAGCTTACCGTCAGTCACCGACATCACGCCGCGAGAACCCGGGAAACCGCCGCAGGCGCGGATCTCGACATTGCTCATCGCGAGCACAAGATAATGGCGCGTCTGACCGTTGGCGCCGAGCATCTGGGGCAGAACGGGGGCGACCTTCTCCGCCGCGTCAACCGCGCCGTTGAGGGTGGCAAAGCCGTCCTTTGCCTTATCGACCAGCTCGGTCACCTGGGCGATATGCGTATCGCCAATACCCTGAATCTTTTCATTGGCGCTCTTGAACGCCCTCGAGCTATCGGAGAGCGAATCGGCGACCGCCTGCAGCGCGGACACGTTGATTGTTCCGTCCTGGAACAGCTTGCCGGGCGTTGCCTGAGCGAGATTATCGGCCATGGGGACCAGCGCGCCGCTCGAAACATCGGACAGAGCGTCGACCATGGTGCGGACGGCATTAATGTCGCTGCCGTACACCGGGACAAACGAGGCCATCGTCCACAGCGGGCTCGAGGTCTCCGCCTTCATGCTGCTGCAAAGGTCGTTGATCTTCTTCGCATCGTCGGGTAGGGTCGAAAAATCGCCCGACGTGACCTTACCCTTAAGGTCTGCGACGATACCCACGGCCTCCTTTGCCTGGGCCTTCACGGTCTTTGCCGAGTTAAAGAACATGAAGCAGCTCACGCCAAGTGCAACGAGGACAACCGCGACGACAGCAACGACCGCTGTGGCGGCATAACGGTTCTTGTTCTCGCCCTTGCGATGACGATGACGGACCAACCCGTCCGACGTCGTGCTCGACGAAGTGCCGCCGCCGTAGTTCAGGCCAAAATCGTAATAGTCTTCTTTGGAACCCGAGCCCACAAACTCGGCACCGCTATCGTCCAGACGGGCAAACGTGCCGGTCTCGGAAGCTCCCGTGTAAATCGTGCCCAAGTTGCCCGTGATTCCTACATCCTTGGACGACGAGGCGTTGCCGGCAGCATTGGCGCTGCCCGCATTGCCCGCGGGATTTGCGGAGACCTCGCGCGGCGGCACTGCGGGGGTAGCCCCGGTCGCAGCGGCCTGACCGTTTGCGCGGGCGGCCTTTTTTGCCTTCTGAGATTGCTCATACAGAGCGGTGAACATCGCCGTCTCGCCCGGAGACGTGCGATTGCCGCCGCCGTTCTGGCCAATGCCGCCCGGAGCGCTGGGCCTTCCCGCCCCGTTAGAACGCGGCGGGACCGCAGGACGGCCGTCTCCGTTACCCTTAAAATGATTTCCAGCCATAGAGAAATCCTCGCAATACAAAAGTCGATAAACGTTATCAGTTTATGTCATATTGAACGCGCGCAGCTAAACTCCAGACATGCGTCCTGATTACACGCAACATGCGCGAATCCCTATTCAGTTTTTAACTTGTATCAGCCGCTGCGTCGACTACACCGTTAAAAACATCATTACGATAATCATGGCAAAGCCGATAAGGTCGGTCGGCAAAAATACCGTGCCCAGCATAACGGCGCTGGTAATGGTTGCCGAGACCGGCTCCACGGTCCCGATGAGGCTCGCGCGCACCGAGCCGATGTCCTTGACGCCCTGCATATAGAGCATGTACGCCAAAAACGAGCCCACGACCACAAACACCGCGAGCGCCTCGACGCCGGCGGCATCGAGCGCCGGCATATGAGCCCACGGCTGCACAAAGACGCTCGAAACGACACCCGCCGTAAGCATAGCCGAGCCCGTAACAATAGGGCTGCCGTATTCGGACAGAATCTTGGCGGGAATCACCGCCATACAGGCGGCGCTGACCGCACACATAAGGCCCGCAACCAGGCCAAGCGGCGATATGCTCAGACTGGTAGGGTCGCCGCCGGTAGCGATTAAAAAGGTGCCGCCCAGGGCCAACCCAATGCCAACGGCCTCACGCACGCGAGGCATGCGATGGTCGATCACGCAGGTGTAGCTCATAATGATGACCAGCTGCAGGCACTGAAGGACCGTCGCGGTTCCGGCGTTGGTCAGGCGCACGGCCGAAAGATAGCAAAACTGGTTAAAGAGCAGGCCAAAAGCGGTAAAGAGCAGCAGCTGCTTGCGATCAGCGGGCGTCGTCCAAAGCTTGACCAGACGCTCGCGATCGCGCGAGACCACCACGACCATAAAGAGCAGGCCGGCGAGAATCTGGCGCACACTCATAAGCCACAGGGTATCAACGTGATAAGTGTCGAACAGAAAACTCGCGCTGGTGCCCGAGAAGCCCCAAAACGAGCCGCCCACGAGCGTAGCCAACATGCCCACGATCATCTTGCGCGTCTGGGCGTCGTTGAGGCGGTCGCGCCATGCACGGCGGGTGCTGCGGCTGAGCTCATCGGTGCCCTCGGGCACATCAATGTTCGATATATCGGTCATCGGCACCGAAGCCCCTGCGCCTTCGACCTGCTCGACACGCTCTTTGCTCATCCCGCTCCCCCGAAACAGCCTGGAAACAATTCGGCTTACCTTACCACGGCGAAGGCACCAGCTGGGGGCTTGTCCGCTTATCGGTAGGACAATTCCGCAGACGTCTCTTCCATGGTTCGGCATCGCAACGGCTTTGCATTATGCGACAGCCAAATCACGGCAGCGAGCTCTTTTAAAATGGGCGCGACAAAGCCCTTTGATTCCACAACGTTAGCGATTTTAAAAAATATTCTTGCCACCGAGTTCAAGCTCCGTTATATTATCCCTTGCGCACTTGCGCACCCTTGATCGGGCGTTTAGCTCAGGGGGAGAGCGCTTCCCTGACACGGAAGAGGTCACAAGTTCAAATCTTGTAACGCCCACCAAATGTTCGCAGCCCAGATGCTATGCCTCTGGGCTGTTTTGTTTTATGTGCTAAGCCAAAAGGGCGCCGTGGCACCCAAATCCGCTTCGGCAGCTCCAATAACCATCCCAATCGAGGCTGATACCGCCTCTACATAACCGGTAATCATCCCGGCAGACCCCAAGTTGCTTCGGTATCGCCGGCAATTACCCCTGCCACACCCAAAGTCGCCCAGACAACCCCGGCGACCGCCCCAACCAGCCCCAAAATCACCCAAACAGCCTTGGCGACCGCCCCGATCTGGCCTTCGCAAGCCTCGCGGCCACATCCGGACAGCCTTCCCATAACCAGGTCTAATACTTTTCCCGAGAAGTGAACGACCTTATTTGGACCCCTGAAGCATCCACACTTTTTACAGCCAAAACCGCAGGATTCCAATGATAAAACCGCAGGAAATAAGCCACCAAAAGTGTCGATGTTTCGGGGGTCCGTTTTGACTCGTTCACTTCTCGGGAAAAGTATTAGACCTGACAATGAGGCCCTTGGTCCCATGCCCAGCAACCGCCCCTACCAATGTTGACGCGCCTCGATTACGACCTGCCAAAGCTTAAACCGCTTCGCTTCGACGCGCTTGAGGGCAAAGTATCGCTGCTCCTCGCTCATGGGCTTGTTAAAAATGGGTCGCTTGTTCCGATGCAGCTTCCGTCGGATGCGTTCGCACAGCCGGATGAGCTTGTCGTAGTCATTTGCCTGCTCAGTCGTCACGGTGAAGTGTGCCACGCCGCTCAACAGCTCCAACTCGTTGCGGCGCTCGGCATCCTTGTAAATCTTCTCGCGTCCGTCATGAATGGCATCGCTATCGTAATCGACCATCGCGGTCAGCACCTCTGGCAGCAGCCCGGCCTTTACTTTATCCATGCCCACCTCGACTTTAGCCGTAAGCGTTATGTCGGGTGTGCGCTCCAACACGCGAAGCTTGTGATCACGTCCGTCATTGTATCCATCGCGAATGAAGACCTTCTTGTTAAGTTCGGCCTTGCCCAATGCATACCCGCCGTAGCGCGCAGGCAGCGACATAAACATGCAGAGCCCCGACTCCCTCGGAGAGCGCGACCCCTCGATCACATATGCAAGCAGCGCCTTTGCCTTCGCGATACCCCTCACCTTGGGTGACTTCTCGATATACGCCTCGATGAGCTCCTTAGTCGTGAGCCTGCTATCGCGCATGCCCGCATCCCTGCCTGTTACCCCACCGGGAGCAAGGTTATCCAGCCGGTAATCCGATGTCATCGCATAGCCGGCATAGACGGCCGCTGCCACATCGCCATCGTGCACAGCCTGCAAAAACGCCAGCTCGGGAGAGCACACATACGCATCAAGGTCGCCCATCCAGTGGCCCAGCGAGATAAACGAACCCGCCGGGAGCTCGTTGGTGCACAGATGCGTCTTAACATGCTTGCTCTGCCGACGGCCGGCGCGCGACGGCACCAGCAAATCCAGCGTTTCGATCCCCAGGTCATAGCGATCGATAACCTCCTGCGCTTCTTGGTCCAAGAGCGCACAGGCACCTGCAATCGACACGACCTCTGGCTCCGAATCCCCAAAGCGAGGGTTCGGCATGTGCGCCAACAGCGCCAATGCGGCGTTATGTGAAACGATAAAGTACCTCATGGCGCGAAGATAGCACGCACGCCGGCGGCGGCTGGCGGTTCTGTTAAGTTTCCGACAAACGACCGGCGGTTTTTTCGCCGAGGTGCGCCAAAGTGTTCATTCGCCGATGCCCAAACCGCAATCCGTCAAGCTTTTGGCAAGGTTGCCGCCCAACTGGCCAAAAGTCGACCATCTACTTGCCAGTTTATCCAAGGCGTAACCAACCAGTCCGCACCGCGGCTTCTCGGAAAAACGCCACAACGTCCACACCCTGCGGTATCCTTGAGCCACTTACACCTGTAGCACCAAGGAGCCACCATGCGCACCGAGCTCGATGTTCCCTTTTCGCGCAAAGAAGAAGCCAAGGCGCTGGGCGCCAAATGGGACCGGACCAAGAAGATCTGGTATGTACCCAGCGGCGTCAACCCCGAGCCCTTTGCCGAGTGGCTGCCCGGTGTTGACCGATCCGACCCCTCTGCGCCGTATATATATCTAGTACTGGGCAAGCGCGAGTGCTGGAAGTGTCACAAAGAGACCTCGGTCGCGGCCTTCGGCATTCCCTATCGAACCGATAACGACGAGGGCATCGCCATCGCGCACGCACCCAACAAGGCCGGGCACATTGCCATCGACACGACCAATGCCAACGCGCTCGCCATTGTTCCCGCTCTTGGCTGCGTCCCGGGCGAGATCCGCGACTATCTTTCTAAGCGCTGTGGCTACAAGCCCGTAGGCGCGAGAGCCTCCAAAGCCCCGTCACTCGGCAACACGTGCACCAGTTGCGACGCGCTGCAAGGCAGCCGCTATCTGTTCGAGGAGCCCTCGTCCCCGTTTGCCCTCACTGCCATCAACAAGCTGCCGGCACTGGAGTTTGTGCGCGTCGAAGTTGCCGGCGTCTTTGGCGTCCCGGCCACGCATACCAATTTTGACCAGGCACTCTTTACCTGGGCACGCGACCATCACGCCAAGTTCCACAAGAAGCTCGGTGAGGGGGTTTATTTGTAGAGACGACATCGAGGTATCAAGGAGCAGGGGCTGATTGTTAAATGATCTCGAAACACTACAGCCCCAGAATATGCTCCAGGTAGCCCTTGTTGAACCAGAACGATTGCTTCGTCATCCAACGCCCGTCGGGCAGTTCGTAAGCATTCCTTGCGATGTCACCGACCTCTGTTCCATCGGCAAACTTGTAAGCCGCTTTTGACGTATGCGGACGAACGTGAACAATTGGATTGTCTGCCATACCGGGCAGATTGTTAGTCACTTTGAGCTTTCCGCTCGCATCCCGATACGGATTGAGCTCAATGCCCTCACGTATAACCTTTCGCGTCTCATCCCAACAAGCTTTCGCAGGGCCTTCGATTTCGTTTTCTCCCATCGCCCAGAACAAACAACGGTCGAGACGCAGCACGCCATCGTGGTCCTCGCGAAACACAACGAAGAAGAAGCGATTGGTCTCAAGGCACGCATGAAAAGGCGACGTTTCCCAGTCTTCCTCGATCAAACGCTTGAACTCAAACGGTGGGAACGACATAGCCTGTTCGATGTGCCCCCTGTTGTTAACTCGAACGGTTCGGACGGATATGCCTGCCTTGACGAATTCCTCGGCAGCATTGTTTTTGATTCCGAGCATACGATAGACGAGCGTTGTCCACTGCGCCTTATTGCCCGTGTACTCCAACCCGTATTGCTCCGCAATCTGGCGATCAGTTTCGCCATAGTGTTGCTCGATAAGTCCAGTTACGTAACTTTCGAAATCGATAGACTTGCCATCGTCCTGAACAATGCTCTCCCCGACTCGCGGAGCACCGAGGACATAAGTGTGGAGCACATAGTCCATATACGAGCGCTTGAGGGAAAAGGC
The DNA here is from genome assembly GCF_052065595.1 of Collinsella sp. HCP28S3_E12. Taxonomy (NCBI): domain Bacteria; kingdom Bacillati; phylum Actinomycetota; class Coriobacteriia; order Coriobacteriales; family Coriobacteriaceae; genus Collinsella; species Collinsella sp. HCP28S3_E12. Next base: position 24,019 of record NZ_JBQHTS010000017.1, on the reverse strand, counting down.
GCGACGCTTTGCGCGATGGTGCTCAATCTCACCCGTATCGGTATTGAAGTATTCATAATACTGGTCCGCCCACATCGTGGCCTCAGTTGCGCCCTTCGTGCAAGCACCCAGATAAGTTGTCATGCCTTCTGAAAGCTCGTCCGCACGGCCATCCTGAATATAAGAAATGATCTTCTCGTAGTCGGCGCGAATGATCTTCATGTCTTCTTCGGGAAGACGCACCATGACCGCACGCTCAATGCGCTGGTCGTATTTATCGATGGAACGATCTCGGCCGTAGTAAATCAGCAGGATATTGCTGAGCTTGGTCTTGAGATGCGAGCTGTCGTAGTCGAGCGAAACGGGACGGTCGTAGGGAATCATCGTCAAGACAAGACGTTCACCGGCAGATTTACGACCGTCTTTAAGTACGTCAAAACACGTTGCCTTGAGCTCGACACCCGCCTCGGGAAAGTCCGGCCGGTCGTCGCTGTTGGCCTTGTAGCCAAAGTAACGCTCCTCGATTAGGGTCCCCATGCCGCCCTTGTACTTTTTGGAACCAAAGTCCTTGGGCGCGCTCTCCCCCTCCGGCGCAATGCCAAGCTCAAGAATATCGCGAAACGTCATCCCGTCGAGATTGGCAGCATAGCGCTCGATGCTTGAGGGGTCAGAAAAATCAGTATCGTCAAGCATGCGCTTGAAGTCGAGGTGCTTCTTGGACATGGGTACCTCCGAACGTCGCAACTAGCCCCATAGTAGTTCAGAGCAACTACTAACGCCCAGAAAATTGAGGTCTTGATCTTGTCCCCCCGATCGGCTATTGTTGTGAGCACCATAAACGGACACAGCAGCGATTGGAGAAACGTGTCTGAGATTAATATTGCCGAGCTTTTTGCGGGCGTCGGTGGATTTCGTTTGGGTCTCGAAGGTTATGCCGACCCTCGACATCCCGAGTTTAATATGAAACCAGCCGGCCCCTTCCGCACCATTTGGGCAAATCAGTGGGAACCGCCCGGAACCAAGGCGCGTCAGTTTGCGGCACGTTGTTACATGGACCGCTTTGGCGAAGATTCCGTTGTCAACGAAGATATCAATAAGGTCTTGGAGCAGGCTGAAGCCGGCGAAATTAAAATCCCCGATGTGCAAATGGTCGTCGGTGGCTTTCCCTGCCAAGACTACTCTGTCGCGCGTCCTCTCAATCAGGCGCACGGCATCGAGGGCAAGAAGGGTGTCCTCTGGTGGGACATCTATCACTTCCTCGAGATGAAGGAACCCAAGTTCGGCCTCTTCGAAAACGTCGACCGCCTGCTCAAATCGCCCGCGTCTCAACGCGGTCGCGACTTCGCCATTATCCTAAGCTGTCTTGCCGACCTCGACTACACGGTCGAATGGCGCGTGGTCAACTCTGCCGAATACGGTTTCCCCCAGCGTCGCAAGCGTGTTTATATCTTCTGCGAAAAGGACGCTGGCAGGGTTGATCTCGTTGATCGCATGCACAACGGCGTCATGGCTAAAGCCTTCCCCGCCATCTATCCCGACGAGATGTCCGAGCTCGACGTTTTACCCGACCCCTACGAGAACTCAACTCGTTTTGGCGTCGGCCAAAAGACCTCTCAATTCAAGAATGCCGGCGTCATGCAGGGCTGTCATGTTCTGACCTGCGACTTTGCCGAAGACTATCACGGTGAGCGCCACGTGCTTGGCGACGTGCTTGTCGACGAGGCTGATGTCCCGGAGCAGTTCTACATCTCCGACGAAAAGCTTCCCGACTGGCGCTACCTTAAGGGCAGCAAGCGCGAAGAGCGCACTAACAAAAAGACAGGCTTTACGTACACGTATTCCGAGGGAGCCATGAGCTTCCCGGATGCCACCGACAAGCCGAGCCGCACCATCCTCACAGGAGAAGGCGGCACGGGAGCGAGCCGCTTCAAGCACGTCATCGAATGTCCCGATGGCCGTTTCCGCCGTCTTGTTCCCGACGAGCTCGATCAGCTTCAGGGATTCCCGAAAGGCTGGACCGATACGGGCATGACCGACGGCCATCGAGCCTTCTGCATGGGCAACGCACTCGTCACCGGCGTGCCCCACCGTATTGGTGAAGCTATGGTTGAGGTGTACGGCCTCTAAGGCAAGCAATCCGGAGCCGGCGGTTCACGCTGTCGGCTCCGTTTTTCCATCCCACTCCCCTGTATACTGATGTAGCACGTGTTTCATCCGGGCTTATTGGGCCGGATTGTTCATGGGAGGGTCTTATGGCTGCTTCGAATCCGCCTAAGGGAAGCGTTTCTTCTTCGTCCATCAAACCGGTTACGCGCAAGGCCGTGCGTTGCCAGCGCGAGGTCGCTTGGCTTGTCACGCAGGCGGCGGGCAGGCTCGTGGCGACCACGGAGGACGTCAATGCGCCTACGCCGAGCTTTGTGTTAGCGGCGGCGCTGGATTTTGTGCGCCAATTGGAGCTTGCCGCACAGGATGCCAGCGGCCACCTCGACTACCAGAATGTTATGGCGCCCGACCTGCAAACGTTCTGCCACATGGCCAAGTTGCCCGCCGCGCCCAATGCGCTTTCGGACGCGGGCTACATGTTTACGCTTTCGGGCGCGGACCTTATCCGCGACATCTACGCATACTGCAGCGAGCTCGCCGAGCGCCACGTCTTTGACGCGGCAGAAATCAAACCGGGATATGCCATCAAGCTGGTTCTTAGGCTGTTCTTGATGGATGGGTTCGGGACTATGCCAGCGTAAGCCGGATTTTTAACTTCGCCGTCGACTGGGCAACAACCGCCTTACCTTAGCGGGCGCCAATCGAGAGTCGATTATTGGGTCACCTCGTCCGCTGGCGCATTTATTCCGCACGCTCCGACAGTCGATACTTGCGGTTGCGACTCGTCGCCGGCGCTGTAGGCTCAAGCTCGCCTTGAGCAATGAGTGTGTTGACGCGCGACCTAACCTGGGAAATTGTGAGCCCTGTGTGCTCCGCCAACTCGCGCGTACCCAGCTCACCGCAACGCTTAAGTGCCGCCACAATTAAGTCACCGCCGTGGTCGACCGGCTCGACCTTTGAGCGATAGAGAACCACTTTGAACCGATCGAATCCCGGGCAGAACAGGGGCTCGGCCAAACCATGCGCGCGCATGGCATCGATCATCATCGGAATGCCCGAGCCATTGCCCTCAGCCGGCGAACCTGCGCCATCCGGCAGCGGAACAATCGACATGAGTTTCATGAGCGTCGCGTTGCGGCACCGGGAGCTGCCGTCAAACAAGTTCTCGCGAGTCTTTCCTCCGTATAGGCCGCCGGGGTTCGTCACTTCGATACGGTCATCAAAGACGTCAACAGCGACCGACTGCCCACAGAACCGATCTCCGTATTCTCGGTGGATTACGGCGTTGGCGATTGCCTCGCGCAGGACCTCCTCGGGAATCTCCAGCGAGTCGACACGCGAGACGCCTTGGATCGTCGAGGTTCGCCGCAAATTCTTGGCGACTGCCGCGACGGCATCCGAGATCATTTCGCCCAACGTTCCCTCGCAGATCGTACGGTCCATGAACCTCAACGACCCCGCCGCGCCCTTCTGCGTTCCGGCATAGACCGCCACATCGATAAAGAGCTTAGGATAGAACTGCTGAGGATAGGCACCCGCAGCCAGGAGCCCGGCCTTAGTAACTTTGCCCTGGGAGTCGAGGAAATTCAGGCGCTCCAGCTTCGTTTTCTTGTCCGGCGCGCCGCGCATTGCCCGAGGTGTCAGCGAGAAAGCACGCTCTATCGTGCGATCGACCAGCGCCTCGTCAAGATCGCCTGCAACCGCGCCGGGCACTGCATCGCGATCGCTAGGACTCGTCCGCTCGTATGACGACAGTGCCAAAACCTCGGTCGATGAAAGTGGCACGTCTTTGTCATCAATGCGCTTGTAGCTGCCGCCCTGGGCGCCGCGTTCTATTACATAGCAGGGCTTGCTCGACGGGTCGAGCTCCTCAATCGTGATAACGAGAACCACGGTGCCCCGAAGCTCCACGCGCTCAATAGTGTATTTGGGCGGATTGGCCAGTTTTCCGCGACCGCCGGCATCACCCATGCCTGCGACAAATTGGTTGAGCACCTTCTCGGTCTCAAAGTCCTCAACCGGGACAAAGCCCGCGCGCTCGCTCACGCCGAGCACGATAATTCCGCCGGCGGTATTCGCGAATGCGCTAACCGTTTCCCATACGTCGCGAGAAAGCGTCGTGGCGCTCTCCTTGACCTCGACGCTAAGATCGTCCGAGCCCATGCGCCTTAAAGACTCGAGCAGACCGATCAGCTCGTTCTCGTTCATCTGCACGTCCTTTCGCTCGGTTCTGCGAAGAATGCCACGAATAGATTTCCTTCGTCTCTCAGTTATCTCTCGTAATTATCTCTCATCTTTCTGTTATCTCTCATATTAGAGAGGAGTGAGAGATGAAAGATAAGATGTCTGTCATCTGTTTCATTTAAACATGTTTTCGCTGGTAAAACAATCTATATTGAGACAATACCATGGTTGCCTGTCTCTTTGCAGCATTGTTATCTCTCATATTTATCTCTCATCTTTCTGTTATCTCTCGTATTAGAGACGAATGAGATATGAGAGATGTGCGGGCGGCGGATGAGCGTGGATTTTGAACGGTCGGGAAATGAGGGTGGATATTTGGACGGTTTTTGGGCGTTTTGAGGCTGATTCCGTCCGAAAATCAACTCTCATTCGATAGGCGTCCAAGTTTCCACGCTCGCGCGGCGGGCACGCGGGGCCTTTGTCCAATCCGCCGGCATCGTCTCCAGTTCGCCGCAGAGCCGCGGCCCCATATGGGTATACTCACGAGGATTCGACTCGATTCGCCCCCGCTGGGGCGTCAAAGGAGACTGCATATGCCCACCACCTCAACCGACCCGCGCACCGCTGCCGCCGCGCTGCTGGTGCCCGGCACCACCTGCCACGGTTTTGCCGTCGAGCGCTGCGAGACCGTGCCCGAGCTCGACTCGGACGCCTACGTGCTGCGCCACACCGCCTCGGGCGCTCGCCTGCTGTACCTGGCGTGCGACGACGAGAACAAGGCTTTTGCCATTGGCTTTAAGACGCCGCCGGCCGATTCCACCGGCGTGTTCCATATCCTCGAGCACTCGGTGCTGTGCGGATCGGCCAAGTTTCCCGTCAAGGAGCCGTTTGTCGACCTGATCAAGAGCTCCATGCAGACGTTCCTCAACGCCATGACCTACCCCGACAAAACCATCTACCCCGTCGCCACCACCAACGAGCAGGATCTGTACAACCTGATGGACGTGTACCTGGACGCGGTGTTCAACCCGGCCATCTATACCAAGCCCACCATTTTTGAGCAGGAGGGCTGGCACTACGAACTGGACCTGCCGAAGGGCGCCGAGGGCGAGGGCAACGGCAGTTCCGCGAGCCTGCGCGAGGGCACGCTGCGCTATAACGGCGTGGTTTTCAACGAGATGAAGGGCGCGCTGTCCGACCCCATGAGCGTGCTGGACGATGCCGTCAACGCCGCGCTTTATCCCGACACCGCCTATGCGCACGAGAGCGGCGGCGACCCGCGCGCGATCCCTGCGCTCACCTACGAGCAGTTCCTGGACACGCACGCGCGCCACTACAATCCTTCCAACTCCTACATCACGCTCTACGGCGACCTGGACGTGGACCGTGCACTGGCCTTTTTGGACGAGCGCTATCTGTCGCAGCCGAGTGCCGCGAGCCGCCGCATGGACGCTGCCGTTGCAGCCGGCGAGAACCCGTCCACGCTGGCGCCCAATCCGCTAGTCGTGCAGGCGCCCGTGACCTGCGAGTACAAGCGTGTCGAGATGGCCACCACACCCGAGAACGCCCTGGTGGGCCTGGGTCTTGTGCTGGGCAGCGCACTCGACCGCAAGCGCACGATCGCGGCGGACATCCTGTTCGAGGCACTGCTGGGTTCCAACGAGGCGCCGGTTAAGAAGGCCATTCTTGCCGCCGGCCTGGGCGGCAACGTGGTGAGCTACACCGCGGCCGAGAGCCTGCAGCCCTACGAGCTCATCATGCTGCAAAACGCTCAGCCCGGTGTGGCGCGCGAGCTGCGCCGCGTGTTCCAGGACGCCTGCCGCGACCTGTGCGAGCACGGCGTTCCGCGCGAGCGCCTGGAGGCCATCATCAGCAGCAACGAATACGACCTGCGCCAGCGCGACTACGGTATCGCCGACGGCGTGGCCATTGCGTGCGACGCGCTGAGCACCTGGCTCTACGATGACGACGCCGCGACGCTGGCGCTCAAGTACGGCCCGGTGTACGAGGAGCTGCGCGGCGAGCTGGACGGCAGCTATTTTGAGGACCTGCTGCGCGAGCTGGTGCTGGAGAACGACCACATGGCGCTGGTCGAGCTGGTGCCGGTGGATGCCGCCGAGGGTGCGGAGAGTGCCGAGGCTGCCGAGCTGGCAGCCAAGCGCGATACCATGACCGATGCCGAGCTGGCCGATGTGGTCGAGCGCACGGCTGCGCTGCGCGCCGCGCAGGAGGCGGATGACGCGCCCGAGGCCAAGGCCACGCTGCCACGCCTTCGCGTGTCCGACATTGGCGAGGCGCGCCCCGAGCCGCCGCTGGTCGTGGACACGACCGCGCCCATCCCCTGCCTGCGCCACGGCATCCCCACCAACCGCCTGGCCTACGCCATGCAGTATTTCGACCTGAGCTGCGTCGCGTTTGAAGACCTGCCCTATGTGACCCTGCTCTGCCGCCTGCTCAAACAGCTACCCACGAGCGAACACTCGGCCGAGGAGCTCGACAACCTTATCGCCGGCAAGCTGGGCTTTTTGAGCTTTACGACCGAGGTCATGACCCAGCCCGACGTGGACGGCGTGCGCCCCTACCTGCTGGTGAGCGCCGGCGCCCTGTCCGAAAAGATCGATGCGCTGGCGAGCCTGCCGCGCGAGGTGTGGTCGAGCACGCTGTTGCTCGATGCCGACGCCGACCGCGTGCGCGACGTGCTCACGCAGATTCGCATTGGGCTTGAGCAGGGCTTCATCAACAACGGTCACTCGGCGGCTCTTGGTCGCGCGATGAGCTACAGCTCGCCTTCGGCCGTGGTGCGCGAGCAGCTTTCGGGCGTGGACTTCTACCTGTTCCTGCGCGATCTGCTCGACCACTTTGACGAGTGTCTGGACGACCTGCGCGCCAAGCTTGCCGAGCTGGCAGGCCGCATCTTTGTGGCCGACGGCTGCCTGGCGAGCTTTACCGGCAGCGATGAGGACTTTGACGCGTACTGGGCCGCCGCGGGCGACCTGGGGTTGGGCGCGGGCGACGGTGCTGTTGCCGGCCGCGACACGCTCGTGGTGCCGACGCCGTGCGACCGTCACGAGGCTTTCGTCATCCCCAGCGACATCTGCTTTGCGGCAAGCGCATGCGACCCGCGTCGCCTGGGCATTGACGTGACGGGCGCCTGGGCGGTTGCCGCCAACGCGCTCTCCTACGACTACCTGTGGAACGAGATCCGCGTGAAAGGCGGGGCGTACGGCTGCGGATTCCGCGCGGCAGGCGAGCGTCAGGCCGCGTTCTACACCTACCGCGACCCGGCAATCGACCCCTCGATTGAGCGCGTGGCGCGCGCAGGCGAATGGCTCGGCAGTTTTGAGCCCGACGTGGCCGCCTTTGAGGGCTTTATCGTGAGCTGCGTGAGCGGCATGGACGCGCCGGTGAAGCCGTACGCGCTCACCAAACGCCGCAACACGACCTACTTGGCCGGACTCGATCCGCATGCACGCGAGGAGCGCCGCGCCCAGATGCTCGCCGCCACGCCCGGTGAGCTGCGCTCGCTCGGCGCCGACGTGACGCGCATTGCAGCCGTCTCGCCCACCTGCGTCTTTGGCGGCCGAGACGTCATCGCCAAGAGCAACGCCGGCTTCAACGTCCTCGACCTGCTGGGCTAACGCACAGCAAAGGTAGATTTTTGGGACATGCCTGAAAATCTACCTTTTCTTTTGCCGCTGCCTGGGCGGGGCAGCTCAGCCCGTCACACCAGTTTGTCTAAATCTGTAACATCTAGGCAGCAATATTGGCTCCAGATGTTACAAATCGAGACGTTTTCGGATGACGCCGGCCCTTTGTCTCAATCTGTAACATCTAGGCCCGATTTTGCCGAGTTACTGTTACAGATCGAGACACACCGCCGCGAACACCCACTCTTCGTCAAAACCCACGAAGGTGTCCATGAGCTGCTCCCCTTGCGATGGTTTGCGTGGTGGTTTCGACATTTGCCCAGATAAAACCTACCAAAATAAACCTGTCCCTTTTTGGTAGGTTTGAGAGAGGGGCCGGGATGGATAAGGCCGAGTTGCGGCGGGCGGTAATTGCCCGGCGCGACGCTCTAGATTTGGATATGCGGACGGCAAAGTCTGCTGCTGTATGCGCGCGGCTCGTTGAGTTGCTGGGCGGCTCGGGTCCCGCGGCCCCGCGCACCGTTGCCGTCTATGCCGCCATGGGCTCCGAGGCAGATCCTGCCGCGTTTGCCGCAGCGGCCGCAAAACACGGCTGGCGCGTGGCCTATCCGTGCGTGTTCTCGGCAGCTGACACCGTGGCTTGTGGCCAGCGCATGTGCATGCGGGCAGTTGCTGCCGGCGATGCGTCCGAGGCCCCGTTTATCGCCCACCCTACGCGGGCCTTCGCAGCCACGGACGTCGACAGCAGCCGCTTTCCTATCGTGCCTGCCGAGGCGCTCGATATGATCGTCGTGCCGCTCGTAGCCTTCGACCACACCGGCGCGCGCCTGGGCTATGGCGGCGGCTGCTACGACCGCTACCTGCCCACGCTCTCGCCCGCATGCCAAATCATCGGCATCGCCTTTGACGAGCAGCGTGTCGACCACGTTCCCACCGACACCCACGACCTGCCGCTACCCCACATCATCAGCGCCTAACCGCCGTTGTATCGCACCCACAAGATGGGCATCCGAAAATCCACGCTCGTCACGCCGCAGCCGCAGCCACAACCGCGGCCGTAGCCTAGTGTTCCTCGCCGGCGCGGGCCAGGTCGTAGGGCGTGGTCTGGTAGACGTAGTAGTTGAGCCAGTTGGTGTAGAGCAGCTGGGCCTGGCTGCGCCAGACGTTGCGCGGCTCGGCGGTGGGGTCGTCACCTGGGAAGTAATGCGCCGGCACCTGGGGGTTGAGCCCGCGCTTCACGTCGCGCTCGTACTCCAGGCGCAGCGTGTCGGTATCGTACTCGGGATGGCCAAAGACAAAGAAGCGGCGACTGTCGGTCGACTTGACGATGTACAGGCCCACCTCGTCTGATACGGCCACGACCTCAAGCTGTGGCTCGGCCTCCACGTCCTCGCGGCGCACATCGGTATTGCGTGAGTGCACGGCATAGAAGCGGTCGTCAAAGCCGCGGACCAGCGGGCTTTGCGGCTTCACCAGATAATGCTCAAACACGCCGCTCGCCTTGGCCGGCAGGTCGCATTTCTGGATACCGTAATGATGGTAGAGCCCTGCCTGTGCACCCCAGCAAATATGCAGCGTAGAGTGCACGTGCGTGGTGGACCAATCCATGATCTGGCAGAGCTCGGGCCAGTAGTCGACCTCCTCGAACGGCATCTGCTCCACCGGCGCGCCCGTGATGATCAGGCCGTCGTAGTGGATATCGCGGATGTCGTCGAACGTACGGTAGAACGTCTCCAGGTGGCCGGCACTCACGTGCGTGGCCTCGTGCGTCTTGGTGCGTAGCAGGTCCACCTCTACCTGCAGCGGCGTGTTGGAGAGCTTGCGCATGATCTGCGTCTCGGTGGCGATCTTGGTTGGCATGAGGTTGAGGATGAGCACGCGCAGCGGACGGATGTCCTGGTGCAGCGCGCGGTACTCGGTCATGACAAAGATGTTCTCGCTCTCGAGCTGCGCGGCGGCAGGGAGGGCGTCGGGGATGCGAATGGGCATGGATGCTCCTTACGAGTCAGTTGCAGCTATGGTACAACGAGCGGCCCCATCCGCGCGAGTGCATCGCCCCGAGACACCGTCAGCGGCCCAAATCACTCCAAAAGTAGAGATTAAGGCATGTCCCAAAAATCTACGGCGCTTTAGCCTAGCAAAGTGGCAGCAGGACGCTACAATGGTTCGATGCGAAAAACTCGGCCGAAAGGATACGTATATGTACCAGACGCGTAAGATCGGTGTGGTCGGCCAGGGCCACGTAGGAGCACATGTCGCCAACAGCCTGCTCATGCAGGGCATTGCCGATGAGCTGTACCTCTGCGATATCAACGAGGCAAAGGTGACGTCCGAGGTCCAAGACCTGCGCGACTCCCTTTCGTTTGTCCCGTACAACACCAAGATCGTCAACTGCTACGACCACTACGAGGAGCTGGCCTGCTGCGACGTCATCGTCAACGCCGCCGGCAAGGTCGCACTGGCCGCCGGCAACCGCGACGGCGAGCTGTTCTTTACCACCGACGCCGCCCGCACCTTTGCCAAGCGCATCGTCGATGCCGGCTTCGACGGCGTCTTCGTGAGCATCTCCAATCCCTGCGACGTCGTGTGCACCGAGCTGTGGCACCTGACCGGCTACGATCCCAAGAAGATCATCGGCTCGGGCTGTGGCCTGGACTCTGCCCGCCTGCGCACCGAGATCTCCAAGAAGGTCGGGGTGAGCCCCAAGTCCATCGACGCCTACATGATCGGCGAGCATGGCTTTAGCCAGCTGGCCGCCTTTAAGGCCGCAACCATCGCCGGCAAGAGCCTCAACGAGCTTCAGGCCGAGAACCCCGACAAGTACGCCTTCGACCACATGGAGGTCGAGGAGCTCGCACGCAAGGGCGGCTATGTGACCTACGCCGGCAAGCAGTGCACCGAGTACGCCGTTGCCAACTCCGCCGCGCGCGTCTGCGCCGCCGTGCTGCACAACGAGCATGCCGTGCTTTCGGCCTCTACGCTTATGACCGGCCAGTATGGCGAGGAGGGCATCTTTACCTCCCTGCCGTGCGTGATCGGCGCCGAGGGCGTCGAGGAGGTCTACACGCTCGACCTTTCCGAGCACGAGCTCGAGGGCTTCCACAAGAGCTGTCAGCATATCCGCGACAACATCGCCCAGCTCGACTGGTGGGACGCCGAGGCCTACGACGCCAAGTAGTCCGCCGGTTGATGCGACAACTCACTCATACGGACACAATGTAAAGCGGGCCGCGCCGGAAACCCACCGGCGCGGCCCGCTTTTTGACTCACGCGACACGCTTGCAGATTTAGGTCTAATACTTTTCCCGAAAAGTGAACGAGCAAAAACGAGCCCTCGAAGCATCGGCACTTTGTGGAGACCATTTCCTGCAGTTTCATTAAGATTTTCCTGCTGTTTTGGCGCCAAAAAATGTCGATGTTTCGGGGGTCCAAAATAGGTCGTTCACTTCTCGAGAAAAGTATTTGACTTCGTTTTCGACAAACAAAAAGGGGCGCCGTAACGCAAACGGGGCCCGCGCTTGGCGAAGGCCCCGTCATGAAAAATCGCGTTCCCCGTTACCTAGTACTGCTCGACGCCCATGTAGCGGCGAACCTCGGGACTGTGGTCAAATACCTTACCGCGGGCGGCGCGCAGCTCACAGCTCATCGCATAGAAGAAGATCGGCTCCAGGTACGAACGCACGCTGGCAGGCACCTCGCCCACGCCGTACTCAAGCGCATCGAGCACCATGACTGTATCGGTGTGTGTGTTGAGGAATGCCAGTGCGCGCTCCTCCATGGGACGACACTCGCCAGCGCCAAGCTGCACAAAGTAGAACACGCCGGGCTCGGTAGCCTCGAAGGGACCGTGGAAATACTCGCCGGAGTGGATGTAGCAGCAGTGCTGCCACTGCATCTCCATGAGCGAGCAGATGGCCATGGCGTAGGTCTGGCTAAAGTTGGGGCCGGAGCCCAGGATATAGAAGAACTTGTGCTGCTGGCAGAGCTCGGCAAAGCGATCGCCCAGCTCGGCGTTGACCTTCTCGCGGGCAGCGGGCAGCAGCGCGTCCATCTGCTTAAGGCCGGCGTACATGTCGGCGAGCGCCTCGTAGCCCTCCTGCTGGTCGAGCAGCTCGGCGGCGATCAGAGCGCCGATGCCCTGCGGAACTTCGGCCTGCGACTCGCCCTTGCCCCACGGGTAAACCCAGGTGGTCCACTTGCCGTTATCGATCTTGGAGCCCGCGTAGTCAGTCATAGTCACGACCTCGGCACCGGCGGCCAGCGCCATCTCGCAGCCGTCGACGACCTCCTGCGTGTTACCGCTGTGGCTACAGGCGATGACGAGTGACTTCGGCCCTAGGCTCTTGGGGGCCATAAGGCAAAACTCGCGCGCCGTGTAGACCGTCGAGGCAAACGTGGTTGCCTCGCGCTTGAGCAGCTCATTGGCCGGCATAAGGTCAATCATCGAACCGCCGCAGGCGATCCAAAAGACATTCTCGATCTTACCCTTGCGCTCGATAATTTCCTGAACCAGATCGTGCGCGTTCACGGTGACATTCCTCCCTGTGTGGCGGCTTTGAGCGTCGACAGCTCGTACCTGCGGTCGTTCTATGTTGTCCTATTTATAGCACGCAAGCTGTCACAGGTGAATTCATTTCACCAAACTTGTTCTGTATTGTTCTATCTATGGACGTTAGATGTCGAACACGTAGCGCGACCCCACGATCTTTTGGCGCCCGAGCAGCAAGGGCCGCTCGTCCGCATCGGTAAAGTACGCCTCCATATAAAAGAGCGGCTCGCCGACCGGCACCTCCAACAGCGGGGCCGTCTGAACATCAGCGAGCGCGATCTCCACGGTACAGGGATCGGACTTGAGCGGTGCGCGGCCCGAATGCACGGCAACGAGCGCAAAAATCGAATTGTCGGTGAGGTCCTCGTCGGCAAGCTGCTGCAGATAGGGATGGTCGGCCAGCACAAAGGCGTTGTTCTCGAGCATGACGGGCACGCCATCGGCCGTGCGCACGCGCTCGACCACGATGAGCTCGCAGCCGGGTTCCACGCCAAAAAAAGCCGCGTCCTCGCGCGTCGCCGCAATCACCGTGCGCGACACCAGGCGCGCTCCGGCCGCCATGTCGTTGGCAGCGCAGCCCTCGGTAAAACTCTGGACGTCGCCTTTCTGGACAATCTTGCGCTTGAGCTTGGGCGCACACACAAACGTGCCCCTCCCCTGCTGACGGTTGAGATATCCCGCGCGCGACAACTCCTCAATGGCGCGACGCACGGTAATGCGCCCCACGCCGTAGGACTTCGCGAGCTCCATCTCGGAAGGAATGCGCGAGCCGGCAGCGTACACGCCGCGCGCGATCTCGCCCTTTAGGTCGTCCATAACCTGCTGGTACAGCGGCACGGCGGACACGTCAGTACGGTCGGTCTTGCTATCGGCTGCCATCGTTACGCTCCATCCCGTGCATGCTCGGATTCAAACTCTTCAATCGCCGCCATAAACTGCTCGCCAAAGGCGTCGGCTTTTTTCTCGCCAATGCCGTTGACCCGGATAAGCTCGTCGCGCGTCTGAGGGCGCAGGCGGCACAGACCGCGCAGGGCCTTATCGGAGAAGACCATGTACGGCGCCATCTCCAGCTCGGTCGAAATCTCCTTGCGGAGTGCCCGCAAGCGCTCGAACAGCTCGGCATCGTCGCCCACGCGCGGGCGCTGATCCAGCTCGGCCTCCTCGCGTAGCAGATCCACCGCACGGCGGGCGCGGGCCGAGGCCTTGCGCTTGGATGCACGACGCTTAACGGTAAAGGCAAACGCCTCGTCCTCGACCTCGCCGGCACGCGGGCCCAGTCCCACGACCGGGTACTGTCCCTGTGAGGTTGCCAAATAACCGCGGCCGCACAGCTGCCCGATGATGTCCTTGATGCGCCCGACCGATTCGCTCGACAGCTCACCGTAGCCGCGGTCCTCGTCCAGATGCATCTGGCGAATGCGCTCGGTGTTGCCGCCGTGGAGCACGTCGGCGATCAGCGACTTGCCAAAACGCATGGGACGCGTAGCCACATAGCGCACGGCGGCGCGGGCCATATCGGTGACGTCCTCGACCTCGAACTGCGTGAGGCAGTTGCTGCAGTTGCCGCAGCCCTCGGCGTCGTCCGTGGCGGCACCGCTAGCACCGGCTTCGGCGGTATGCTCGGCCGCAGCCTCGTCGCCAAAGTAGCGCAGCATGTATTCGCGCAGGCAGCCGGTGGTATTGCAGTAGCCCTCCATCTGGCTGAGCAGGCGGTATCGATTCTGGAGCGCCCACGCGCGTTGCTCGTCATCGAGCGCCTCGTCGGCAGCATCGCCGCGATCGATCAAAAAGCGACGCATGCGAAAATCATTGCCGTTCCACAGCAAATGGCAGCTGGCTGGGTCTCCATCGCGGCCGGCTCGGCCCGCCTCCTGGTAGTACGCCTCGATGCTCTCGGGCACGTTGTTGTGAATCACGTAGCGCACGTTGGGCTTGTCGATACCCATGCCAAAGGCGTTGGTGGCAACCATTACCTGGATATCGTCGTCGATAAAGGCGCGCTGGCTTTGCCGGCGGGCGTCGTTGCCCATGCCGGCATGGTAGCGGCCAACGCGAATGCCGCTGGAGCCCAGCGCCTCGGCAAGCTCGCTTGCCAGCGCATCGACGGTCTTGCGAGTCGAGCAATACACGATGCCGCTTTCACTCGAATGTGCGATCACATAGTCGCGCACCCACGCGGCCTTGGCCTTGTCGCCCATCTCCTCGCAGCCAAAGTAGAGGTTCTTGCGATCGAAGCCCGTCACCACCGTCGCGGGGTTTTGCAGGCCGAGCATCTGCTGAATGTCCGCACGCACGCGCTCGGTCGCCGTAGCGGTAAAGGCCGCCACGATGGGGCGCTGCGGCAGGGAATCGATGAACTCGCGAATCTGCAGGTAGGCGGGACGGAAATCCTGGCCCCACTGGCTTACGCAGTGGGCCTCGTCAATGGCCACGAGCGGCACGCCAATGCCGGCGGCGGCCGCGGCCTCCCGCGCAAAAGCTAAAAAGCGCGGCTCGAGCAGACGCTCGGGCGCCACGTACATAAGCTGGTAGCGGCCCTCGCGCGCCCGCTTGAGCACGGTGTTTTGCTGGGCCGGAGTAAGACTGGAGTTGAGATAGCTGGGTCGCGCACCCGCCGCGAGCAATGCACGGGTCTGATCCTCCATAAGCGACAGCAGCGGACTCACCACAAAGGTGATACCGGGCAGCATGAGCGCGGGCACCTGGTAGCAAATGGACTTGCCGGCGCCCGTGGGCATAACGCCCAGCGCATCGCGGCCGGCAAGGATCGCATCGACCATGCGGTCCTGCCCCGGGCGAAACGAGGTGTAGCCAAAATAGGCGCCGAGCGTATCGAGCGCCATCTGCTGCATGCTATCGGTCATGGTTTCCTAACGTCCAAGTCATCTGCCGCCGATTATACGCCGCCACGCGGACCGGTGCCGCACGGCTGCCGGCCACGGGCAATGTAATCCGATGGGAACGAGCGTGGATAATCTCCCACTTTGAACCCGTACACAGGCCAAAAACGGTGGGTAGTCATTGGGGACATTCTTGACAAGCGCGGAAACGTCGCTGGTTGAGCATAAGTCAGCGAAAACGCCCCTAAGCGAGCAAGGTGACGTGAAAGAGGAGGGAAGCGTACTTCGGTACGCGACCGACGATTGAACGTCAGATTGCCGCTTAGGGGCGTTTGCAGCGTCGACCGGTCCGCCGTTCGTTAGAACGGCGGAACCAAAGGCGTAGCGTCGAGCCGTTACGCGGTTTGGTAAAACCGCGTAACTTATATGACCATGACGTAGCGGCTGCCCACGTAGTACTGCTTGCCGAGCAAAACCGGCTCGCCATTGGGACCGGTAAAGCCGGCACGCAGGTTGAGCAGCGGATCGTGCGGAGCGATGCCCAGCTCGGCCGCCTGCTCGGCATTGGCGCGAACGGCCTCGACCGTGCGGTAGCCAACCGAGGCAATCGGCGTTCCACCAACACGCTCGACCTCGGCAAAAATCGACTTGTCCTCAAGATCGGCCGTCAACAGCTCACGGTAGGCATCAAAGGGCACAAAGATGTTCTCCTCAAAGATGGGCTCGCCGTCGGCCGTACGCACGCGCTTGATATGCAGCAGCAGCGCATCCTTCTGCAGGCCAAAGAACTCCATCTCGTTTTGGCGCGCCGGAACGATCTGGCGATCGATTACATGCGCGCCGGCCTTCATGCCATTGTCGGCACACAGCGCGGTAAACGTCTGCAGCATCGAGGCATGAAACTGGCGGTTGATGTGCGGCGTGGAGACAAACGTGCCACGGCCTTGCTGTTTAACCAGATAGCCATCGGAACACAGCTCCTCTACGGCGCGGCGCACCGTAATACGGCTCACCTCGTACTGCTCGGCAAGCTCAAGCTCGGACGGGATACGCTCCTTGGGTGCATAAACACCCTTCTCGATCGAATCCTTGATTTCGTCGTAAATCTGCTGGTACAGCGGCGCATTTTTGGGTGCAGGCATATCTAATCACTCTTATCGAAATATCGGGATAACAAATACGTATATAACGTCTAGTTTTATGTTACCTCATAACGATAAAACGATACACCCTCCCTACCAAAAAGGGACAGGATTGAGCAGAGCCGGCAAAATGCCAAATACCTTACTTGCCGTCGTCCTGCTGCAAGCTGTCCTGTTCGCTGAGGCGCACCTGCCTGCTGGCCATGCGTGCGGGCTTGTCGGGATCAGGAACAGCCGTGGGCATGGGTTCGTCGACATGACCGCCCCACCAACCGCCCACAAAGTTGAGCGTGTGGAACACGTTGATCACGGCGCCGGGATCAACCTCGCATACCAGCCTGATAATGTCCTGGCTCTCGTAGGTCGAGACAACGGTGTGCAGCAGGTACATCTTCTCGCGGCTGTATCCGCCGACGACCTCGGCGCAGCTAATGCCGTGCTGAAAATGGTTTACGTAGGCAGTCATGACCTCGTCTGCCTTACGCGTCGTGATCTGCAGCGTCACACGATCGTAGCGATGATAGAAACTGTCGATGGTCTTGGTCGAAATAAACTGAAACACAATGGAATACGCCGCCTTGTCCCAGCCAAACATAAAACCAAAGATTGCCAGGATAAAGCAGTTGAAGCCAAAGATGACGCCCCAGATGGTCTTGCCTGTGTGGTTGGAGACCCACAGCGCGATAAAGTCGGTGCCGCCGGTGGATGCGCCGGACTTAAGCGCGATGGCAGCACCCAGGCCCGAGACCACGCCGCCAAAAATGATGAGCATGATCTTGTCGCCTAAAAACGGCGCAAAGTGAAAGACGTTGAGGAACAGCGACGAGAGCACAACCTGCATCATCGAGAAGAGGACAAAGCGCTTGCTAATGCCGCTCCAGCATAGGAGCGCCACGGGGATGTTGAGTGCGAGCATACCGAGCGAGATGTCGATGTGAACGCCGCCTAGCGAGGTAACGCGATCGAGAAGGACCGCGACGCCGGTAAAACCGCTCGGAAGCAGGTCAGCGGGCCGAATGAACGCCTGGATCAGGAATGTCTGGAGAACGGCAGAGACCGTGACTGCCACGGCAGTAATGGCACGGCGGACGATGGTGAGGCGGCCGAGTACGAGCACGCGGTCCGTGAGCTGATCGATGGCATCCGCCACGCAGGCTCCTTTCGAAGGCAGATATAGTTGTGGGGCATGCCCGCGATTGTAGCATGGAGCGTGCGGGGGCGCCTCAATTCACCCTCTCTCGACAACCATCAGAAGGACCGTGAGGCCGCTCAAAAGAAAAACGCCGTGAAGAGAGCGATCCCTTCACGGCGAATTCGGCATTTGCCCAGATAAAACCTGCCAAAATAAACCTGTCCCTAAATGGCAGGTAGGATGTCACACAGATTGTCAATGACAACGTCGGCGGCAGACTGGTCCAGGTTGACGCCCTCGTGCGGACGCAGCGCCAGGACGCGGGCGCCAGAGCGCTTGCCAGCCTCGATGCCCAGAGGCGAATCCTCGATAACCAGGCACTCGGAAGGCTCCACCCCCAGCGCCTCCATGGCACGCTGGTAGATCTCGGGGTCGGGCTTAAACGCACTGCACTCGTGACCGCTGATGGTGTAGTCCAGCACGTCGGCGATGCCGGCAATCTCCACCAGCTCGTCGATCAGCTCGCGATAGGACGAGCTCGCGATGGCACACTTCACGCCGCGCTCATGCAGCTCACGCATCACCGGCTCCGTTTGCTCGTTGAGAAGCTCGGCATACGGAACGGGGTGGTGCGGGCTGTAGACCTGCTTGTACTCCACGCGCAGGCGCTCACGCAGCTCAACATCGTCGGGCACCAGCGCCTTCCAAATGGCCGGCTCGTTAGACCCCGAAAGGTCGGGGATCTCGTCAAAGTGGAACCCCTTCTCTTCCATAAACGCCACGCGGCGACGGTTGTAGAACCACTCGGTATCGACCAGCACGCCGTCCATGTCAAACAGCACCGCCTTGATCATACGCTCCTCCTTCCACCTGCCAAAAAGGGACAGGTTTATTTTGGTAGGTTTTATCTGGGGTTTGCGGCGCGACAAACACGCCCCCAAAGCAAAAAAGGGGACGGGGCGAAAACCCCATCCCCTCTCAATCAACCCGTAAGGTCTACTTACTTGTGATTAGTAGGAAAGCTTCCACATGTAGCGACGCATGGTCAGCGGGTGCTGACGGGCCTCGGCGATCTGGTTGCCATACTCGCGCATAACGGCGAGGTGCAGCAGCGGGTTGAAGTAGGTGACGACGCTCGCGGGCACGGCGTCAGCCAGGCCGTAGTCCTTGGAGTCGATCAGAGCGACCTTGGCGCCCATGCGCTTAAGGAAGGTGAGGGCGCGGGCGTCCATCGGACGGGTAGCGCCATCGGACATGAAGAAGACGTAGGGCTTACCCTCGGTGGAAACCTCGAACGGGCCGTGGAAGTACTCGCCGGTGTTGTAGGCGGCGGCGTCAATCCACTGCATCTCGGTGAACAGGAAGGCGGCGTGAGAATAAGCCATCTTCTCGGAGGCACCGGAAGCCATGAAGTAGATCATCTTGTCGTCCTTGAAGTCCTCGGCGAACTGCTTGGCAAGACCCTTGGCGGACTGAGCGGCGTTCTCGCAGAGGTCGAAGACGTTGGTGAGGCCGGTGATCATGTCCTCGTAGTGGTCATAGCCCTCGGTCTGCTGAAGGATCTCGAGAGCAAGAGCGATGGCATAGCCGGGCTTCTCACACTTGGCAGCGTAGTTGGCGTGGAAGCCGTGGATGATGACGTGGTCGGCGTCGACGGTCAGAGCGGAGCCGGCCTTATTGGTGAGGGAGACGACCGGGCAGTTGTGCTTCTTGGCGGTCTTGTTGGCCTCGACGGTCTCGGGCGTGGAGCCACCGAGGGAGCAGGTGATCACGAAGGTGTGCTCGTTGACCCAGGAGGGTGTGTCGTAGTTGAACTCGTTTGCGGTGAAGATCTGAACGTTCAGCTTGTCCGTGTTGTTGGCCAGGAAGTACTTGGCGGGGTAAAGGTCGGACATGGAAGCGCCGCAGCCAACGAAGGCGACGCTGTGGATCTCGTGGTTGGACAGGACGTCAGCGACGATCTGCTTAGGGAGGTTAAGGTCGATCTCGTACATCTGACACATTCCTTTCGATTTTTGCGGCGCCACTTTGCCGGACGTGCGCAGGATTACCGTGATTTGGACCGAGTCGCCGGCCCATTGAAGATGTGACATAGGGACTGTCCCTTTGACACATTTAGGGATGGAAGCCTGCCTGGGGTATGGGATGCCAGGCAGGCTCCCCGGGGAAAGCGGTTAGACGCTTGGGCGCGACTAGGCCAGGATGCCGGCCGCGGAGAGGGCGATGCCGCCCACGATGGCGATCACAAGAAGCCAACCGGTGTTGACGTTCTTCTTGATGAGCCAGTACATAAGGCCGGTGAGGCCAAGGGAAATCATCTGGGGCATCATGCCGTCCAGGATGTCCTGGATCACGACGGTGCCGTCAGCGAACTGCAGCGGGGTGGTGGCGCCGATCAGCGTAGCGATCATGCCGCCCACGGACATAAGACCCACGATGCCGCAGACATACATGAGCTTCTCCATGAGGTCGCCGCCCTGAAGCTTGCTCAGGTACTCGTGGCCGCCCTGATAGCCCATCTTGGCTGCGAACCACGTGATCAGCACGGAAGGCACGATGGAGATGAGCATGGCCAGGATCGGGCCCATGATGGAGCCCTGCTGAGCCAGCTGAACGCCCAGACCAAAGGCGATAACGCGGATGGTGCCCTGGAAGAAGGAGTCACCAATACCGGAAAGCGGGCCCATGAGGGAGGTCTTGACCGCGTTGATCGAATCGGGATCGAAGTTCTCGGGATCCTTGGCGTACTCCTCCTCCATGGAGGCGGCGAGGCCCAGGACGAAAGCGCTCGTCTGCGGAGTGCAGTTGTAGAACGCCATGTGACGGCGATAAGCCTCTTTCTTGGCAGCAAGCTGCTTGGGGTCGGACTCATCCGGATAGAGGCGATCGAGCGTGGGAACCATGCCATAGAGGAAGCCCATGTTCATCTGACGCTCGTAGTTCCAAGAGGCCTGGATGGCCCAGGAGCGCCAGAAGAACTGGCTGACCTTCTTGTTCAGGGACACGTCCTTGGTT
Organism: Collinsella sp. HCP28S3_E12; assembly: GCF_052065595.1. Classification (NCBI taxonomy): domain Bacteria; kingdom Bacillati; phylum Actinomycetota; class Coriobacteriia; order Coriobacteriales; family Coriobacteriaceae; genus Collinsella; species Collinsella sp. HCP28S3_E12. The sequence continues at coordinate 3,428 of NZ_JBQHTS010000017.1, read as the reverse complement.
GCGGTTGCCATAGTGTGTTCCTCCTTAGTCTTCGTCGTCTTCGAGCGGATCGTAGTCGGAATCGACACCGGCGGCTGCATGGGAACCGTTGAACTTGAAGCCCATGAAGACGACAGCCAGGCACACACCGATCAGAGCGACCGCGATGACGGACAGGTTGAGGTAAGCGGCGAGCAGGAAGCCGATGAACAGGAACGGAGTCATACCCTTCTTGATCATCATGGTGAGCAGCAGGGCCAAGCCGTAGGCGGTCATGATCTTGGTCGAAACGTTAAGACCAGTGGACAGCCACTCGGGAACCATGTTGACGATGGCCTGAACCAGGTCGGTGCCAACAAAGACGGCGAGGAAGATCGGCAGGAAGTACATGACGGCGTACAGACCAGTGCCGACGCAGATGTGCATACGGTAGGCGGTCTTGAACTTTCCGTTATCGATCGCGCTATCTGCCACATGGGTGAGGGCGGCGATGATGGAACGGAACACGATGCCGAGGAGCTGACCCAGGACGGCGACCGGGATGGCGATCGTCATGGCGGTCTCGGCGGAAGCATCGGTCAGGCACGCAAAGGCAGCGGCCACGATGCCGCCCAGGACCATATCGGGCGGAACGGCAGCACCGACCTGCACCAGGCCCATGGACACCAGCTCGACGGCGGCACCGACGGCAAGGCCGGTGGGCACATCGCCCAGCAGCAGACCGACGAGCGTAGCGCCAACGAGGGGCTGCTCGAAGTTAAGACGACCGAGCAGGCGGGAGTCCCACATGCAGAACACGCCGACGAGGCCGACGAGCACCGCACTGATGAACGTATTCATACCCTTCTCCTTTCAGTCAGGCAAAAGCCTGGTTGACTACAGCTTGGCGTCGATGTCGACGCTCTGATACGTGGGGGTCTGCTGGACATAGAGCTTGATGCCCATGTCGAGCAGCTGGTTGATGTCGGCCTTCTGGGTGGCGTCGAAGAAGACGGAGCTGTCCTTGCCGCCGACCTGATCGGCACCGTCGTGGTTGGCGGTGGCGCCCAGGTTGATGGCGTCGAGCTTGTAGCCCTGGCAGAACTGCAGCATCTCGGCAGTGTTGCCAAAGACGAACATAACGCGCTCGCCAAGGGTGTTGAGCTTGTCCATCTTGGCGAGGGCGCGCTCGACGGTGAAGACGTTCAGGCGCACGCCCTGGGGCTTGGCCAGCTTAAGAGCGCCCTTCTTGATGTCATCGTTGGCGGCAGCGTTGTCGACGACGATGATGCGCTCGGCCTGAACCTTGGTGGTCCAGGTAAAGACGACCTGGCCGTGCAGCAGACGGTAGTCAAGACGTGCGAGGACGATCTTGGCGGGACCGGAGCTGTGACGGGACGCCTTGGCCTTCTTGGCGGGAGCCGCGACGGCCTCGACCGGTGCGTTGGGGTTGGTCAGACCAGTGCGGGCCTCGTTGATGAGGGCCGCGAGCTCGGTGCCCTTGACGGGGGCGGGGCTCATAGCGAGCGTGAGCGCCAGCGGGATGTTGAAACCGCTGACAACCGTGAACTTCGTGCCGTTCTTGGAAAGCTCGACCATGCTGTTGTTGACCGAGCTGCCGAGCATATCGGTCAGCACATAGACGGTGTCGTCCGCGTTGAACGTGGCGATCATGGCGTCCACCTTATTGGTGATGGGCTCCTTGTCGTCACGAGCAAGCGACACGACGTGGACGTTCGACACGTCGCCGAGAACCATCTCGAGCGTGTCTTTGGCGCCTGCGGCCAGGCCGCCATGAGATGCGAGAATGATCTGATTCATCTTGCCTCCTCCTTTTCGTTATGGTCATTATAACGTCTTATACGCTACTTACATTGATAATTACTATAAAGACCGTTCGCGGTTAAAAATCGACCGTTTACGGGGTTAACGTACTCGAAACATTGGGGCTGGGTAGGCGGGCCCTGGCTGGATAACCCCAGGTCGGATGCCGCACGCAATTCCCTATCGCACGAAGTACCAGGGACTTTCCTGTACGGTGGGCTCCAGCGCGATGCCGGTGCGTTCCTTAAACAGATCCATGTCCTGCGATTTCTCCGTCCACCACGCGTTGGGCTTAAAGGTCATGCTCTCAATGACATGACCGACAAACACACTGTTGCGCAGCTTGGAAAAGTCGGTATTCATAATCAGGATGGACGCGAGCACCAGCACGATGCCCAGGACTTTGATCGCGCCGGCGGGCTCGGCGTAGACACCAATGCCCAGCAGTACGGTGACAACTGTCTCGAATGACATTACGACGGGAACTTTCGACGTCTCGAGCCCCATGGACAGACCCTGCATATATAAGATGTAAGCCACGGCTGTGGGGATGAGTCCAAAGCCAAGGAACAGCAGCAGCAGCTGTGGCGACATTGCCGCGGCGACATCTGGCCACGGAACCGCGATAGCTGCCATAACCGCACCGCCAAAAACAAAGCCCCAAAACGTGACAGCCAGCGGGTGGACCGTCTTGGTTGCTATTCGGCTAAACACCGCGAGCGACGCACCACAAAGGCCTGCAATCACACCCGACGTGACGCCCCAAACCGAAAAATGAAAACCGGAAAGGTCGCCATTGGTCACTGCAAGCACGCAGCCAACGATGTTAAAGACAATGGCAACGAGCTTGTTAGGGGTCACGTCCTCGCGATAAAGCACGCGGCCGAGCATGACGCCAAACACCGGCGAGGTGTAGAGCAGCACCGAGGCCGTGGACATGCCCACCTCGCCCATGCACTCGTAATAGCAGGTGTTGGCGGCGGCCAAACCGACGATACCGACAAGCGCGCAGGGAACAAGCTCTTTAGGGCTTGCCTTGAACAGGGTCAGCGGACCCTGAGCCACGGTAGACCCCTCACCCGGGCGGCAGCCCATAAACATCAGGACCGGCGCCAAGATAAGCGCTCCGACCAACAGGCGAAAGGCCGCCATGCTCTGAGACGAAACACCCATGGCCGAGATGCCGTTTACAAAGATTCCGATGCTGCCCCACATAAGCGCGGCGATCAGCACCAGCACATAGCCCAGATTGCTTTTCTTCAACGCAGCCTCCTCGGTATTGTTTCCAATATGTTTCATACTACGTTATAGTCGTTATATACATTTTTCAAGCCACAAATCGCCGAACGGAAAAATCTGCTCCCCCACATACTCATTGGGGACGTACTTAAACGACTAGTCATTGGGGACGTTCCTGAATGACTAGTCGTTTAAGTACGTTCCCAACGACTAGGACTGTCCCCAACTGCCGGCAGAAAGGGAACGTCCTCAACTGCCACATCTGGACCAAGGCGACGCCGATGCTTTGGCAACGTCAGACACTATGACCCAATCCGAGGGCACTAAAAAGATAGGAGCCCCCGCTCGTGACCGCGGGTCGGGGCTGCGACAATGATGTTGAAGTGCCATAGGCGCAGCCGCGCCGC